>NZ_VIDT01000276.1 GCF_006519715.1 Ideonella azotifigens | reverse complement strand
GCGCGAACCGCGGCTGCAGCGCGCCATCGGCGTGGTCTACCGCCCTGAAGCCGAGCGCGAGAACCACCATTTCTTTTCCCGCGCCGCCGAACAGTTCGATGCCTTGCTGCACCTGGACAGCACCCGCGCGCTGGCCCCGCTGTTGCCCGAGCCAGCCTGGCGTGCCGGCGATGGCCAGCCGCTGACCAAGGAGTCGCTGTTGGCCCTGCACGGCGACATGCACGAAGCCTTTCCCACGGGGCTGTGAGCCCAACGCAATGAAGCCGCCCGGGAGCGGCTTCTTTCTTGACGGGGCGGGCGTTCGGCGTCAGTGAGAAGCGGTCTTCTTGGACGCGCGCTTGGACGGCACCTTGCCGCCTTCCTTTCGCGCCTCCGACAAGCCGATCGCAATCGCCTGCTTGCGGCTTTTCACCGGCTTGCCGGTGGAGCCGCTTTTCAGCTTGCCTTCCTTCAGCTCGTGCAGGGCCGTGTGTACCTTTTCCTGGGCCTTCGCGCCATAACGGTTGGGCATTGCATGTTCCTTTCAGAGGGCGGTGAGATGTGGCGGCAAGCCAGCTGCCGCCTCGTGCGTCAGATGGGCTCAGCTCAGCGGGAAGCTGCTGGTGCCGCGCTGGGAGCCACCGCAGCCTGCAGCGTGCGGGCCATCTCCAGGTGATGCTGCAGCGCCGGCAGCGTCTTCACCGCGAAGGCCTTCACGTCTGCGTCCTTGGCATCGGTCGAAGCCTTCTGGAACAGTTTCACCGTGTCTTCGTGCGCCTTCACGCCAAAGCTTTCCACGTAACGCTGGTCGAACTTGTCGTCGTCGCCGACCTTGATCAATTCGAGCTTGGTGCGCTTGCCCAGCGACGCCTTGTCCGAGAGCGTCACGTTCTTGCTCGCCGCCAGCGCCTTCAGCTCGTCGGCCGTCGCGGTGTGGTCCTTGATCATCTGCGCAGCGAAGGCCTTCACGTCGTCGCGCTTGGCCTTGGTCTGCGCCAGCTGGCTGGCTTCGATCTCGCCATTGCCGGCCTTGGCGGCATCCTTCATGAAGCTGCTGTCGGCATGCGAGAGCGAGTCCGCTGCCATCGCCAGGCCACTGGCCAGCAGCAGCGTGCCCATGGCCAGCGCCGGGCGCAGGCCACGGCGCATCAGGGAAGGCCGGCGAGCGGCGGGAGTGTCGAAATGGGCGAGGGTGTGAGACATGGCATCTCCTGGTGGTTGGTCGTCATCACCTTCTGGCAAACCGGAGGCCCAAGCCAGCGAGCGCGCTGTCCGCCAGCTTGTCCCCTTGTGTGTGTTTGGCGCTCAGTTCCAGCGCGCGTGCTGCCCGGCCAAGCTGAAGCGGCCCGCGCCCAGCAGCAAGATGGCCACCGAACCGAACAGGTAGAAAACCTGCAACTCCACCGCCCAGCCGCCGGTAGGCGCCAGCGTGAACAGCTGCGTCATGTGCACCAGCGCAAACGCCACCAGTATGTTCGCCACCATCAGCAGCGCACCCACCCGCGTGTACATGCCGATGATCACCAGCACCGGCCCCAGCACTTCCCCGAGGTAGGCGCCATAGGCCAGCACCGGCGGCAAGCCGTGCTGCGTCAACATCGCCATCACCTGGCCCGGCCCTTCGACGACCTTGCTGAGGCCATGGAACAGCATCAACACCGCCACCGTCAGCCGCAGCACCAGCTTGCCGGCGTCGGCGGAGGCAAGCACTGCGGGCGTGGCGACCGGACGAAGGTACTCCCGCGAGATCGGGCGGGGCGCCTGGCGGGACGCGGAAGAGGGCAGGGACGAGGTGGGCATGGCGAGCTCCAGAAGAGAGACGGCGGTAACAAGCGAAGGGCATTCGGTGTGCCGCGTGACCGCCAGAGCGCATGCGCGCCAGCAGCAACATCGCCCCCGCGCTCAGGCACCATTCACATCTCTCTTGAAATGCAGCGTCGCGCTTTCTCCTGCATCAAAGGTCGTGGCAGCACGGTAAAGGCCAGGCTTGTGTCAGGTGGCGAGCGTAGTTCGGCCGGCGAGTCCGGCAGAATGCGCGGCAAACATATGAGTTTCCTCCGGGGCAGGGCGCCTCTCCTCGTCCAACTGCAGGTTCAACACGGACAAAAAGGCTTTGCATTTTTGCCGGTTAACCTGGGCGTTAGATCAGACATCACCACCGAAAGGTACCTATGAGACGCTGGATAAACCAGAACCGAGGCTTTCTGATCTTCTTGCTTTGCTTTGGATTCTTCCGATCAGCCATGGCCGATTGGAATCCCATACCTTCTGGCTCCATGCGCCCAACTCTTTTGGAAGGAGACGTCGTCCTTGTCAATCGACTCGCGTATGACTTCAAGATTCCTCTGACCGACATCGCGGTCATGAAACTTGGAAGCC
Organism: Ideonella azotifigens; assembly: GCF_006519715.1. Lineage (GTDB taxonomy): Bacteria > Pseudomonadota > Gammaproteobacteria > Burkholderiales > Burkholderiaceae_C > Ideonella > Ideonella azotifigens. Next base: position 4,429 of record NZ_VIDT01000276.1, on the reverse strand, counting down.
CTCAGCGTGGCGATGTAGTCACCTTCACGTCTCCTGTGGACGGTGTCCGCTTGATCAAGCGACTCGTCGGAGTGCCCGGCGATGTCGTGGAAATGCGAGACGAAATACTCTTTGTCAACGGATCGGCCGCAGAGTACAGCACTCCCCGAGGTGTCACCGAACCTATGGACCACGGCCGCACCGCCGAAGGCCTGCGAACGACGGAACGGATCGAAGGAAGCGAACGGACCGTCCAGTTCCTGCCGGCCATTGAGGCAAAGCGAAGCTTTGGACCGATCTCCGTTCCGGCGGACAGCTACTTCTTCCTTGGCGACAACCGAGACAACAGTGCCGATTCCCGCTACATAGGCGTTGTTCCCCGTCGCCTTCTTATCGGTCGAGCCCACCACATCCTCGTCTCGGCGAACATCAAAGGCGATTGGTTGCCGCGGCTGGAACGGGTGGGCGAACGCATTCAATAGGTCGAGCAGTGTGATCCCTTCCATCAAGCGGACGTCTTCCAGCAAGCTTCGCTTGCTTCCAGCGGCCGCTCATGTCAAACGTTTGGGGCTGCCATGCCTGGTGCCGGCCAGCGTCGCATGAAGGGGCCGCGAGCTTCCTTCCTGTCCCGATCAGGTGCCGCGAGCGGCAGGTCTGGGATTCACCCGAGAGGAAGCGAGAAATGTCGCTCAAACGAATGGACAACGTTCTCATCGTTGTCGACGATCTTGAAGCCGTCAAGGCGTTCTTCATCGAGCTGGGCCTCAGGCTGGAGGGCGAGACGACGGTGGAGGGCCCTCTGGTCGGAAAGCTGATCGGGCTCAACGATGTCCGAGCCACCCTCGCAATGCTGCGGACTCCCGATGGGCAAGGAATCGAGCTGGACAAGTTCCATGCACCTGAAGCGATCCGGTACGGCCCCGTGAACGCACCAGTAAATTCATATGGCCTTCGCCGCATCATGTTTGCTGTCGAAAACATCGACGCTGTTCTTGCTCGAATGCGCGAGCACGGGGCCGAGCTAATCGGGGAAATGCAGTACGAAGACACGTACCGCCTCGCCTACATTCGGGGCCCCGAGGGCATCATCGTCGCGCTTGCTGAGCAGTCTGCCTGACGCAGATCGTCCAGCGATCCGCTTTCGAGCATTCATGAGCGCGGCGCTAACCCTTCTACAGGGACTTCCCCGCGCGTCAATGACCACTGGTCTCAGGATCCAGATGCCAGTTGAAGCACTGGTGACCATCGACGGAACGGCGGCAGCGGTCTGGGCCGCCATGTCCAACATCGAGAACGCCGCCGAAATCATCAGCGGGGTGAAGAAGATCGAGGTGGTTGAAAAACCTGCGAGCGGACTCGTTGGGCTGAAGTGGCGTGAAACCAGGATGCTGTTCGACGAACCCGCCACGGTCGAAAAGTGGATCACGGACGCGGTGGAGGACGAGTTCTACAAGACCAGGGCGGAAAGCCATGGGTTTGTGTTTTTGGCCACCCTGCGCATTTCGGAGCGCGGTGGCGTGGTGACCTTGCACAGTGCTCACGAGTCCATTCCGCAAGGCTTCGTCGCCAGGCTGAAGCTGATCCCGATGGCGTTCTTCAAAGGTGTGATGAAGAAGGCCTTGCTGCAGGACCTGAACGACATCAAGTCCGCGGTCGAGTCGGCCGGCGCGGGGGCTCGGCGCCCGGCTTGAAAAGCGCTTGCCCATCGTGCTTGAACAGGACAACCTGCGAACATGTCTCTGCCGACCCCCACGCTGCGCACCGAGCGCCTTTTGTTGCGCCCTTTTGGCGAGCGCGATGCTGATGCCATCTATGCCTTGCAGAGCAACCCGCAGGTGCTGCGCTACTGGGATTCACCGCCTTGGAAAGACCGTGCGCGAGCCGGGCGCTTCCTCGCGAGCTGCCAGCAGATGGCGGAGGAGGGCAGCGGTGCGCGGCTGGCCGTCACACGCGCAGGCGATGGGGTGTTCATCGGCTGGTGCTGCCTGGTCGAATGGAATCCGCTCTACCGCAGCGCCACGTTGGGCTACTGTTTCGCTGAAGCGGCCTGGGGCCAGGGTTTTGCGACGGAGGCCGCGGGCGCTTTGCTGCGGTGGGCCTTCGGCGCGCTGGACCTGAACCGCGTGCATTCCCAGACCGACACGCGCAACCTCGCCTCTGCCCGGGTGCTGGAGAAGCTGGGGTTTGTGCGCGAAGGCATGCTGCGGGAAGATTGCGTGGTGGACGGCGACGTGTCGGATTCCTGGGTATACGGCCTGCTGAGGCGGGAATGGGCGCAGTCGCCGCCAGGTTCGGCGGCAGGCTGAAATTTTGGTGCGTTCACCAAGGGAGAATTCTTCGCATGCGTGACAGACGAACAGCCATTGCATGCGCGTGTGCCGCCATGCTTTCCATCCTGCCGGCGTGGGCCGCCGCGCAGGCCGCTGCGGCAGATTCGAACAGTGCTTCAGGCAGTTCAACGGTGCAAAAGCCCATGAGCAGGGTGACTGGCATCGGCGGCGTCTTCCTGAAAGCAAAGGATCCGGCAACGCTGCGAGCCTGGTACAAGACCCATCTCGGCATCGACGTGCAGGTGTGGGGCGGTGCCAAGTTTCGGTGGGTGGACAGCGCGGGGAAATCAACACCAGGCAGCACCGCCTGGTTCATCGGCGACGGCAAGAGCTTCGCGCCCAGCGCTTCCGCGTTCATGGTCAATTACCGCGTGGCCGATCTGCCCGGGCTGCTGGCCGCACTCCGGGCCGAAGGCTGCGAAGTGCTGGAGAAAACCGAGGAATCGGAATACGGCAAGTTCGGCTGGGTGATGGACCCGGAAGGCAACAAGGTCGAACTGTGGCAACCGCCGGAAGGCAAGTAGTGCGTGCGCCTTCCTCGCCAATGATCAAGTGGCTGGCTGGTGCACTGCTGCTGGCGCTGGTGGCTTCGCCCGCAATGGCGGCCACTCAGCTCTACAAGTGCACCGTCAACGGTTCGGTGAACTACCAGCAGAGCCCCTGCCCATCCACCGAAGCCAGAAAGCCGCCAACGGTGGAGGAGCTCAATGCCGAAAGGCAGAAGAAGTTGGCGCAGGAAAAGGAAAGCCCGGCAAGTGCTGCGATGCCTCAAGCGGGAACGCGCACGCGAGCTGCGCCGGCTGCGCCCGGCATTGCCGAGCGAGCGCCTGGGAATGTCTATTTCTCGCCCAGCCCATCGTTCAAATGCGATGGCAGGACTTCTTGTTCTCGGATGACGTCCTGCGCCGAGGCGAAATACTTTCTTGCCCACTGCCCCGGCGTGAAGATGGACGGAAACGGAGATGGTGTTCCGTGCGAAGAGCAATGGTGCGGTCACTGAATCGCTGAGCCATCCGCTGATCCCGCTGTTGCGAGCCAGGCGAGGCGTCAGGCCCCTGTCGAGGAGGCCACATGCCGCTGCAACCCATCCGCCAGCGCATCAAACACCACCCTGCATGCCGCGCTGTGCCGCAGGTCCTCGTGCATCGTGACCCAGGTGTCCAGTTGCATTGAGAGCTCACTCGCCAGCAGCCGTTGCAGGGGCGGCTCGCTGCGCTGGGCCAGCGCAACCTGGCAGAAGCCGATGCCGGCGGCGGCGCGGATCAGCGCGAGCTGCGCCAGGTCGCTGTCGCTGCGCAGCGTGAACATCTCCCGCTTGACGCCGAGGCGCTGGGCGACGCTGCGCAGGTAAGGCGTCAGCTCGTCGAAGCCGATGAACGCGTGGCCGGCCATGTCTTGCAGTGAGCTTGGCGTGCCGTGGGCGGCGAGGTAGTCGGGGTGGGCGAAAAGACCGAGTTCGATCTGCCCGACCTGGCGGGCGACGAGCTGGTTTTGCGTGGGGCGCACCATGCGCACGGCGATGTCGGCCTCGCGCTGCAGCAGGTCCTGCACGCGGTTGCTGAGCTTCAGCTCGATGGTGATGCCGGGCTGCTGGTCGCGCAGGGCCTTGACGATGGGCGGCAGCACTTCCACGCCGACCACCTCGCTGGCGGTGATGCGCACCGTGCCGCTCAAGCCCTTCGCAGCGTCCCCCTGGCCGCTGGCGAGCCTGGCCAGTGCTGCGGCGCTGCTGGCCATGGCCTCGGCATGGCCGCGCAGCGCAAGGGCCGCGTTGGTCGGCAGCAGGCCCAGCTGTGAGCGGGTGAACAGCACCACACCGAGCTGTTGCTCCAGCGTGGCGATGTGCCGGCCGACCGTCGGCTGCGTGAGCCCCAGTTCGCGGGCTGCGCCGGACAGCGAGCCTTGCTGCAGCACGCCCAGCAGCGAGCGATAGAGTTCCCAGCCAATCGTTTGAGCCATACGGAAATGTATAGCTGCTGGCTTGTCTTCGGTAATTCCCAATCAGTGACCCGCTGACCAGAATCCATCCCATCAACCCGATTCCCAAGGAGCATGAGATGGACAAGCAGCAACAACAGCAGACGAGTTCGAAGACGGCGCTGGTGCTGGGCGCCAGCGGC
>NZ_VIDT01000275.1 GCF_006519715.1 Ideonella azotifigens | reverse complement strand
CGCGTTGCAGGGGCGCAGGCCTTGCGCCAGCACCTTCACCGACAGCGGCGGGCGGGCGGTGCGCAGGTGCACCGTCAGCGAACCTTCTGCCCGTAACCAAGCGGCAGCTTGCCCCGATGTTGGACGCCCTCCGCTGCGCCGCCCTGTCGCGTGCGAGCCAATCCAAGCCCCGCCAAACGCGCGAAACCTACTCGTGCAAATTCCCATACGCAACTACTTTGTAAATCTGAGCAAAGCAACGGATAACATTGAGGGGATTTTGCGTCGCGGTCGAGGCTCTCTCAGCCGCCCAAGCCCACCAAGCGCCATAGAGCGCGGGCAGATCCACAACGAAGACGCTCAGGGAGGAACCAAGGCGCCGTAAAGGCGGGGGTGCGCCCTGTTCTGTCTGCCATTCGCTCAGTCATCTGCTGAGCGCGACAGGACCATGCAGGCGCCCTCGCAGCACACCGAACCTCTCACCTCCGACGCGGAATCCGCAGCCGAGGCGCCATCGCAAGGCAGGCTCCAGGCCTTTCAAGCCCTGGCCATGCTGGCCCGGCTGCACCATGTCGCAGCGGAGCCTGCCTCATTGCTACACGAGTTGGGGCTCTCGCCCGACGAAGCGTGGCAAATCGAAGACGTGCTGCTCGCGGCCCGCAGCATCGGCCTCAAGGCCAAGGTGAGCAACCCACCTGCGGAACGGCTTGCTCAGAACCCCTTGCCCGCATTGGCCATTCTCAAGGAACCGGGTGCGGGTAAAAACGCGTCGGTGCGACTGGTGGTTTTGGCCCAGTGCGACGGACAACGTGTCCTGTTGATGGCCCCTGGCACAACCAGTGACAGCCACAACGGCCGCCCCACCATCGAACCGCTGGAGGCATTCCTCGCCCAGTGGACTGGCGAGTTGGTGCTCGTGACCAGCCATGCCAGCTTGGCAGGTGAGCTCGCGCGCTTCGACTTCAGCTGGTTCATTCCCAGCATCGTCAAGCACAGGCGCTTGCTGGGCGAGGTGCTGCTGTTCTCGCTGTTCCTGCAGTTGTTCGCGCTTGTGTCCCCGCTGTTTTTCCAGGCAGTGATGGACAAGGTGCTGGTCCACAAAGGCTTGAGCACCCTGGACGTGCTGGCCGTTGGCCTGCTGGGCGTGGTGCTGTTTGAAAGCACGCTCACGGTGCTGCGCGCCTACGTGCTCAGCCACACCACCAGCCGGATCGACGTGGAACTGGGCAGCCGCTTGCTGCGCCACTTGCTTGCCTTGCCGCTGGCCTACTTCCAGGCCCGCCGAGTGGGCGACTCGGTGGCCCGCATGCGCGAGCTGGAAAACATCCGAAGCTTCCTCACCGGCAATGCCCTCACGCTCGTTCTCGACCTGCTGTTCTCTACGCTGTTCATCGCCGTCATGTTCAGCTACAGCACGTCACTGACGCTGATTGTCGTGGCCTCCTTGCCAGCCTATGTCCTGCTCAGTCTGCTGGTGGTACCGGTGCTGCGCGGCAGGTTGGCGGAGAAGTTTGCGCGCGGCGCGGAAAATCAGGCCTTGCTGGTCGAAACCATCGCCGGCATCCAGACCGTCAAGGCCACTGCACTGGAGCCGCAGGTCGCTCGCCGCTGGGACCAGCAACTGGCCGCCTACGTCAGCGCGAGCTTCAAGACGCAGAACCTGGCGCAGGCCGCCCATGAAGGCGTGAACCTCGTCGGCAAGCTGGTGAACGTGGCCACGCTGTGGTGGGGCGCCCAGCTGGTGATGGACGGCTACCTCAGCGTGGGTCAGTTCGTCGCCTTCAACATGTTCGCCGGGCGGGTGGCCCAACCCATCATGCGCATGGCGCAGATGTGGACGGATTTCCAGCAAACCGGACTATCCATGGCCCGGCTGGGCGACATCCTCAACACCCCCACCGAAGTGCGCCCGCAAAGCGCCTCGCCGCTGCCGGTCTTGAAGGGCCGTGTGAGCTTCGATCAAGTCAGTTTCCGCTACCGGCCCGATGCGCCCCCGGTGCTGCACAACATCAGCCTGGACATCCGACCCGGCGAGGTGATCGGCATCGTCGGCCGCAGCGGCTCCGGCAAAAGCACCTTGACCAAGCTGGTTCAGCGCCTGTACGCCCCTGAGCAGGGCCGCGTGCTGGTGGATGGCCACGACATTGCGCTGATCGATGCCGCCCAGCTGCGACGCCAGATCGGCGTGGTGCTGCAGGAAAACTTGCTGTTCAACCGCAGCGTGCGCGAGAACATCGCCATCGCCGATCCGGCCGCGCCACTGGAGGCCGTGCTGCGCGCCGCGCACCTGGCCGGCGCCCATGAGTTCATCGCGGAATTGCCCCAGGGCTATGACACCCTGGTGAGCGAGCAAGGCGCCAGCCTCTCGGGCGGACAACGCCAGCGAATTGCCATCGCCCGCGCGCTGTTTGCCAACCCTCGGGTGCTGATCTTCGACGAAGCCACCAGCGCGCTGGACTACGAAAGCGAAGCCATCATCCAGCGCAACATGGCGGCGATCTGCCAGGGGCGCACCGTGATCATCATCGCCCACCGGCTCTCCGCCGTGCGGCGAGCCCATCGCATCATCGCGATGGACAAAGGCCGCATCGTGGAAGCCGGTAGCCACGAAGAACTCATCGCACGGCCCAAGAGTCTCTATGCCCACCTGTGGCAGCTTCAAACAGGAGGGGCATGACATGGCCGCCCAGATGACAAATCACCCCGCATGGGCCTTGTTCCAGCGCTACGCCGCCGTTGGCAAGGCCGCCTGGCAACACCGCCACGAACTGGCCGGCCCGGCGCGGCTGAGCGATGAACTGGCCTTCCTGCCCGCCCACCTCAGCCTGCAAGACACGCCCGTGCATCCAGCGCCTCGCCGTGCCGGCATCGCCCTCTGCGCGCTGTTCACTGCCGCGCTCGTCTGGAGCGTGCTGGGCAAGATCGACATCGTGGCCGTGGCCAACGGCCGGGTGATCGTGCACCAGCGCAGCAAGACCGTACAGCCGCTGGACACCAGCGTCGTCAAAGCCATCCACGTCAAAGACGGCGATCAGGTCCAGGCAGGGCAGTTGCTGATCGAACTCGACCCCACCAACGCGCTGGCCGATGCCAGCCGCGTCGACCAGGAGCGCGCCTCGGCTTACAGCGAAAGCTTGCGCACCCAGTTGCTGCTGAGCGCGCTGTCGGCCACGCCCGTCCTGGCCCCAACCTGGCCCGCGCAGCACGAGTTGGCGCCAGACGATGCCGCCTTGGCCAAAGCGCAGTTGCAGACGGAGTGGGACGACATCAGCGCCAAGCTGGCCAAGCTGCAGGCCGAACTGGAAACTCGCGTTGCCGAGATGGACACCGCCCAGCAGCAGGTGGCCAAGCTGCAAACCACCCTGCCACTTGCCATTCAGCGCGAGGCCGATTTCAAGGCCCTGAGCGCCCAGGGCTTCGTGGCCGGCCATGCGGGACAGGACCGCACCCGCGAACGCATAGAACTGGAGCGCGACCTGGCCACCGCGCAGGCCAGAACCCGCGAGACCCGTGCCGCGCAACTCGAAAGCCAACAGGCTCGCCTGGCCTACCGAGCCGAGACCCTACGCAACCTGCGCGAACGCCATGGCGAAGCCGAGCTCAAGCTCCACCAATCCGACGAAGAGCGCCACAAGGCCAGCCAGCGCACCGCTTTGACCCGCCTCACCGCCCCCGTCAGCGGCAGCGTGCAGCAGCTCGCGGTGCACACCGTGGGCGGCGTGGTCACCCCCGCGCAAGTCCTGCTGGTGGTGGTGCCCAACGACGCGCAGGTCAGCGCCGAGGTCAAGCTGGAGAACAAGGACATCGGCTTCGTCCGCGAAGGCCAGTTGGCCGAAGTGAAGTTCGAAACCTTCCCCTTCACCCGCTACGGCACCGTGCCCGCCACGGTCACCACTGTCTCGGCCGATGCCGTGCTGGAAGACAAGCGCAGCACCGCCAGCACCTCGACCACTGCCACCACCGAAGACACCACCTCCGTGGCCAGCTTCCCCGCCCTGCTCACGTTGCAGGCCTCCACGCTGAACATCGACGGCAAAACCGTCCGCCTCACCCCCGGCATGAACGTCACCGCCGAAATCAAGACCGGCAAGCGAAGAGTGATCGACTATCTGATTTCACCGATTCGCCAGCGGATTTCGGAAAGTGCGGGGGAGCGGTGAAATGGATTTCCACATCATGAATTTGCATGGTATTCATGGTCTTCCACATCGTAGATGATGAGGTTCTTTAATGGGCTACCGTCTTTATCATTTTCAAAGCCAGCTGGGCCAAAAAATAGCCAACTGAAGGCCGCCCACGCACGCCGCATTAATACATGCTAGAGAAAATATTAACAACAAGCAAAGCGTAGTCGACCATGCAACTTCCCAAGACCAGAAAACAGCATCCTGCAGGCACGAGATAATGCGCAAGGCAATTGACCACCAATATATTTACAGTCAATTCAATCCGCATCAACAAATCCCCCGCACATTTTTCACCAAAGCAATCCACCCAACCACCCAAGCATAATCACCTCAAACGACAAAAATGACCACGCTATATGCCTACATCTTCGCCACACTTGCCGGATCTATTTTATCGTGGTTAATATACAAAATAATATACTCTAGATTTAACAAGAAGATCTCCTTCGACGGATCCCAGTTCATCATTGGAATTATTCTCCTTTTCTCCTGCCTTATTTACGCAATCACGGACTTCATATGAGCCTACCTACATTTTTCTCCAACTTCTTTTCAGAAATGGCTCGCCGCATGGCTGTGGCGGTCCCGATAAACATTCCGTTTGGCGCACTCGGCGTACCTGGACCGGTTCCGTCGTTATTCGGATACCTCCTTTATCCAACTGAAGCAAATGCTCCGACCTTATTCGACACAGACGCCGATGGCTTTATCCATCCGAGCGAAGGCAGAACCTGGCCTGTCACCGCACAAGAACAGGCGGAGATGGATAAATACAATGACATGATTCGAGGGATCTCAGCGGCTCAAAAGTCCGCGCTTGACGAGGCACTGGCGGAGACATTCCCAATTTCCAGTGGTGCAATCAATGTTTCAACAAACACCAACTTCAACGCCGCCCTCAACTGGCGCCCACGCCGCGACCCGCTTGCGATTGACCTGGACGGCGATGGCATCGAGACGCTGGCTGTGGGGACCAATCCCGTTTTGTTCGACCACGACGCGGATGGCGTCAAGACCGGGACCGGGTGGCTCAAGGGGGATGACGCTTGGTTGGTGATGGACCGCAATGGCAATGGCAGCATTGACACCGGGCGCGAGCTGTTTGGCGTGGATACCCAGATCACGCGGGCGGACGGCAGCACCGGGCTGGCCAGCAGCGGCTTTGAGGCGCTGAGCAGCCTGGATGCGAACCACGACGGGGTCTTCAATGCGCAGGACGCGGCCTTCACTGAAGTTCGTCTCTGGCAGGACCTGAATGCCGATGGCATCAGCCAGGCGGGAGAGCTTTTCACGCTGGGTGACAAGGGCATTGTGAGCATTGCGCTTACTGCGGAAACCGGAACCAATGCCGATCTGGGCAACGGCAACGCCGTGACCGGCAAGGCCGATGTGATCCGCGCGGATGGCACCGCCACTGAGGTGGATGCTGTGAACCTTGCGGACAATGCCGTGGCCAACCTCAATTTGGCCAGCAATCCTTTCTACCGCGAGTTCACCGACACCATTCCCCTTACGGCGACGGCAGCTGCCTTGCCGGAGATGACGGGCAGCGGGTGGGTGCGAGATTTGCGGGAATCGATGAGCCTTGAATCGGCAAGCGCAGCGCAACTGCAAACGCAGGTGTCATCTTTCGCCGCCGCCGACAGTCGAGATGAGCAGCTTGCACTCGTTGACAGCATCCTCAGCGATTGGGCAATTTCCTCCGGCCGATACAACGCGCCATTTGGCACGCTCATCGCGCTCAACAAGTCCATCGTGACGAACGGATCCACCACCACGACTCACTACACCGAAGCGGAGCCCGGTTCGTATGACCTTTCGCAGCAAGTCGTACCAGCGCTTGATGTGAGATTTTCTCAGGGCTATTACATATGGGACACGATTGGCCCAGGTGTTTATGGCTACGTACCGGGCCCCGAGGCGCTGGAGATCGTTCGGCGCATGACGATGCTGGAGATCTTCAATGGCAGCCGGTTTTTTGACATCACCCAAACCACGACCAATACAAGTCCCGGCGGGAGCCAGAGCGGCGGTGGCAGCGGCGGCGGCGGTGCCGCCCCCACAAAGGGCTTGGTCACGCAATTGACGGTGACCCTCTCCGCCGATCAGATCAATTTCATTAACCAAGCGTACGAAGCATTGCAGTCATCCGTCTATGGCGCGCTGGCAATGCAAACGCGGCTGGCAGACTACCTGGACAGCATCCAGTTGGTCATTGACGACCAAGGCGTGCAATTCGACACCACAGGGCTGACGACCCTGCTCACGGAGAACAAGGCGGTCAACCCGCACGATGCCATCCTTGATCTGGTTGACCTGAACCGCTATTCGCACGACACCCTCGTGGCCGTTGGCTATGACGGGATGAATGCGCTGCGCACCTGGGTGGACGAACTCCCCGCGGATTCGTCGATCAGAAGCGACTTGGCAGCCGCGCATGTGCTGCTCGCCACGTCCACCGCTGCGCCAACTGGCTCTAGCAGCGACGACCTGTACCTGGGCAACGGCGCCAACAACACCTTCAACGCCAACGCAGGAAACGACTTGGCGGATGGCGGCGCCGGCAATGACGTGATGCACGGCAACGACGGCAACGACCAATTGCTTGGCGCTGGTGGCAATGACACGCTATATGGAGA
>NZ_VIDT01000274.1 GCF_006519715.1 Ideonella azotifigens | reverse complement strand
GAAAGCCTCAGCACGCCGGTGCGCCGGCTGGGCCTGCGCACGCTGGCCCGCATCGCGCGCCAGGAAGGTGACGAACTGGTCGCCAGCAACTGCGACCAGCGCGCCGCGGCACTGGATTGATGACCGGATATGTCATAATTCACCGAACTATCAGCGGCTGTAGCTCAGTTGGATAGAGTACTTGGCTACGAACCAAGGGGTCGTGGGTTCGAATCCTGCCAGCCGCACCAAAGTCGACGAGGGTCAGTGGGTTAGCGCCTGCTGACCCTTTAGTCTTTCTGGACTGCTAGCAGGTTGCTGAAATACCGCGTACCGGCACTCGCCCCGACCCTGTTGCTGACCGAATTTTGGTGATCCAGGTCACCGATTCGGTCCGATGAACTGTTTCCGGCTCGATTCGGGTCCTTTTCGGGCTCATTTGCGTCTCTTTTCCACTCATCCGGCTACCTGCAGACGGACGTGTCCCAGCGTGCGCATGCGCACCAGGTTGTAGGCCGCCACGATGCAGCCAGCATCGGCTGATGCGGGGTAGTCGCCGAACGCCGCCTTGGCGCGCCTGTCGCGGTGTGAGCTTCCAGCAGTCACGACGCTGTATCCGACGACCGGACTGCAACGCAGAGCAAGTGCGATCACCGCCGGGGGGTTCCGCTCCCCCACGGTCGGTCCCGACCATGGGCGGTTCGAGTCAGCCTTCTCTCAGCGATGCCCATTTGAGCAGCGCATCAAGCGCGGGGCAGAGTGCCTGGCCCCAATCGGTCAGTCCGTATTCGACCTTCGGCGGCACCTGGTGATGGACGATCCGCCGCACGACTCCATCCAGTTCCATCTGGCGCAACTGCTGGATCAGCATCTTCTGAGTGATGGCCGGGATGGCCCTTTCGAGCTCGGAGAAGCGCAGCAATTTGCCGCCGAACAGGTGGAACAGGATCACGAGCTTCCACTTGCCCTCAAGCACCTTCAGCGCCTGCTCGACGCCATCGGCGGCCGTTGTGGGTGTCCATTCTTTACTCATACAGTTGGTATGTACCTTACTTTTATGTATGTACTTGCTATTTTATAGCCCACCCCTATTCTTGCAGCCCATCAATTCGGATTGCCCACGGTGATCCGCCCACGTACACAGGAGCTGGCTGCATGTCTCTGGATCTACCGAAACCCATCACCGATTACTTCTCGTCCGATCGCGTTGACCCCGACGCCGCGGTCCAGTGCTTCACCGACAACGCCGTTGTCAAAGACGAAGGCCGCACCTACATGGGTTCGGCGGCCATCAAGGAATGGAAGGGCGGCTCATCGAAGAAGTACACCTACACCATCGAGCCTCTTGCTGCTGAGGAAGTGGCTGGCAAGACCGTCGTCACGGGCCACGTCACGGGCAACTTTCCTGGCAGTCCCGTTGATCTGCGGTTTTCCTTCGGCCTCGATGGCGCCAAGATTGCGTCACTGGAGATCACGCTGTGAGCTTCGACCTGGAACTCTCCGGGCGCACAGCGCTCGTCACTGGCGGCACCAAGGGTGTTGGCGCGGCCCTCGTAGAGTCCTTGCGCAATGCCGGCATGACCGTCGTGGCCACGGCGCGATCGGTTCCGGACTCGGCTCCCGACCGCGTGATCTATCTGGCCGCCGATCTGATGACGGCTGAGGGATGCCAGGCGGTCGCCAAGGCTGCGCTTGAGCGTCTCGGTGGCATCGACGTCATCGTCAACGTCCTTGGCGGTTCGAGCGCGCCGGGCGGCGGGTTCGCAGCTTTGACCGATGCCGAGTGGGACACCGCGATCACGCAGAACCTGATGGCTGCCGTGCGCATCGACAGGGCGTTGCTTCCATCCATGATCAAGCGGGGATCCGGCGTCGTGATCCACGTCACCTCCATCCAGCACGAGCTGCCGTTGCCGGAGTCCACCACCGCCTACGCGGCGGCCAAGGCGGCGCTGTCGACCTACAGCAAGAGCCTGTCGAAGGAAGTCTCGCCCAAGGGCATCCGTGTGGTGCGCGTGTCGCCAGGCTGGATCGAAACCGAGGCGGCCGTTCGTGCCGCCCAGCGTCTGGCGGATCATGCCGGGACCGACTACGAGGGCGGGAAGAAGATCATCATGGATTCCCTGGGAGGCATCCCGCTCGGACGCCCCGCGCAGCCTCAGGAGGTTTCCGACCTGATCACGTTCCTGGTCTCGCCGCGCGCCGCATCGATCACCGGCGCGGAGTATGTGATCGACGGCGGTACCGTTCCCACGGCCTAGTGCGCGCAGCGCTCGAAGCTGCCGCACCTGTCCGAGGGCACCGCGTGGGCGCCCTCGAAGACGGGTTCCAACGAAGCGCCGTGTTGGGTCAAAGTTCGGTCGGCGCGAACAAGTTCCTGAGCTCCAGAGAAGATTGCGGCGGTCGGAACGGGCCGAAGGCCGTGGCGCTGGCGATCAAGGCCAAGGTCCTGAAGGCGCTCGAACTGCAGGACAGAGCTTGTCATCTTCGAGAAGAAGGCGGTAGGTGCCGCCTCGGATGGCCAGAACGGGTACCCCGACGGCGAGCAGCGACATGCCGGCGCAAGCCTCCAAAGCATCAGGCGTGTTCGACCAGCGTCTGGATCAACCAAGCGCCGGCAGGGCCGGGCGGCGTGTCGGGGCGGTACATGGCTTGAAACAGGTAGAAGCCCCCGAGGGATTCGGGAACCTTCAGACGAACCAATCGCCCGTCGACGATATCCTGGCGAACCGCGGGCTCGGGCATGTATCCCCAGCCCAATCCCGCCAACAGCAACGCATGCTTGGCACCCAGATCCGACATTGACCACGTGTCCGCCGCGTAGACGGCAACGTCGGGTCCCGGTTGAAACGCTTCGCGCACGCGCAAGACCAGCTGACGGTGTCGCTTCGCCGCGCCGACAACGTTGCTGTCCACGCCTGCCAAGGCATGCGTCGGCGTCGCGACGGGAATCATCTCGACCTGGCCCACTGAAACGACTTCGAAGCCCGTGGTGTCGGAGTGATGGATTCCGCCGATCCCCAGCCGCGCGACGCCACGCTGCACCAACTGGGAGACTGCGCCCAATGCTTCCAGATTCAGGTGCAGCGTCACGGTCGGGAATTTCTCTTCAAAAGCTCGCACGGCATCAACCAATCTCTGCGTGGGGAACATCACGTCGACCACCATTGAGATCTCAGCTTCCAGACCCTGCCGGATGCTTGCCACGCGCGCTTTGATATCGCTCACACCACTGCTTACCGATCGGGCCTTGGCGAGCACTGTCTCGCCGGCGCTGGTCAACTTCGGGCGGCGCGCGTTGGTTCGATCAAAGAGTTCCAGTCCGAGCTGCGTCTCCAGCGAGGATATTGAATAGCTGATCGCAGATGTCGCGCGGTGAAGCCTGCGCCCCGCGGCCGCGAAGCTGCCTTCGCGCACAACGGCGATGAGCACTTGCAACTGATCAAGCGAGGGTGTTCCAACGACTGGCATGTTCGATTCATTTGAACAATTTGGCTGGCATTTTGCGGCTTTCTCGAACAGAGCGTGTGAAGCAAACTCAACGCCGTCGAGCCATCAAGGGGCCGACGAACGGATTTCAAAGCCAATCCAGACCAACCGACGTGGTCGATGGTCTCCACCGAAACGGAAGTCAATCGCGATGCACAAGAAAGTATTCACGCCCGAGAACTCCGCCATGCTGCTGATCGACCATCAGGTCGGCACGATGGCCTGGACCCACTCCCACGACATCAACCTGGTCCTGCAGAATGCCCTCAAACTGGCGCGGATCGGCAAGGCCGCGGGAATTCCGATCGTGCTGACGTCCAGCATGGAAGACCAGGTCCAGGGCCCGCTGGTTTCGGAACTGCAGGCCATCCTGCCGGAAGAGTATGCCGTGCGCATCAAGCGCCCCGGCATCGTCAATGCCATGCATCACGATGGGTTCAACAAGGCCGTCAAAGCCACCGGTCGCAAGAAGCTGTTCGTCGCCGGTGTCACCACCGAGATCTGCATTACCTTCCCGGTCCTGCAGATGCTCGATGAGGGTTACGAAGTACAGGTGTCGGCTGACGCTTCGGCTTCCTACACGAAGTACGGCGATGACATCTCCCTGCGCCGCATGGAGCAGGCCGGCGCCATCATCACGACCGTGGACATGATCGTCTCCGAACTGGCGGTGGATTGGACAAGCCCGCTTGGTGCAAAGCTGGTGCCGATCCTCGGGTACCGCTAGTCGCGAGGTCTGACCTCACAGGTCGCCTCCAGGGCGACTTCTTGTCACTGTGGGGGAGGAACCGTCGCAGTAAAGCTCGACATGCAGGCCTTGGCTGTGCAGCTTCGGGGTGAGCTTTCGGCCTCCCATGCGATCGCCGAGAACTAGCATCGGGATCCGTGGTTACTCCCTGCAGCAGTTCAGCGATCCCAAGACTATGGCGCTCGCATCCCCGACTCGCCCCGAAGCATCTTTGGTGTCGGCCCATCGGCCAGGTGGGGTCACGGCAGAACGATGGTGATAGCAAGCGCCTACGAGTTCGAAGCCGAGACCGCGATGCAGGCTGCCTGGGCGGTCTGCGCTTGATGCGGATCTTTGAACTCCGAAGAAACGGATTGCGGTGGCTCGCGACTTGTATTCACCAACGGACCGCCCGCGAAACAGTGCCGAACGGCTGGCGTAAACACGTGTCCTAGGACATCTTCACATGAGCATCAAGATCAGTGCTGCTGTCGCCGAAGCCAAGGGCGAGCCGTTCCAGATTCAGGACCTGGAACTGGACGAGCCTCGCGCCGATGAGGTGCTCGTTCGTATTGTCGCCTGCGGCGTCTGCCAGACCGACGCGCATGTCTGGCATCAGCGGCTGCCAACTGCGCTGCCCATCGTGCTCGGCCACGAGGGTTCCGGTATCGTCGAACGAGTGGGGGTTGCCGTCACGTCGCTCAAGCCTGGCGATCACGTCGTGCTTTCCTATCAGGCGTGCGGCCACTGCCAACCGTGCCTGAAGGCGCACTCTCCCTACTGCGATCACCAAGCCGAGGTGAACTTCTCGGGCGCGCGGCTGGACGGCACGATCGGTGTGCATCGCCCGGCCGGCTCGCAGGCCCCGGCTGTGCGTGGCCACTTCTTCGGACAGTCCTCCTTCGCGACCTATGCGCTGACCACCGAGCGCAATACTGTGAAGGTTCCCGTGGATATGCCTCTGGAATTGCTCGCTCCGCTGGGCTGCGGATTGCAGACCGGTGCCGGCGCGGTGCTCAACACCTTCAAGATGACGGCGGGCGAAACCCTCGCCGTGTTCGGGGTCGGAGCTGTGGGCCTGGCCGCGATCATGGCGGCCAACGCCATCGCGGCTAGGGCGATCATCGCGGTCGACGTCAACGAGGCCCGACTCACGCTAGCCCGTGAACTCGGTGCCACGCACACGATCAATCCGATGGAGCAGGATGTGGGCGAAGCGCTGCGTGCGATCACCGGCAGAGGCGTGAATTATGTATTCGAGACCAGTGGCCGCAGCGAGATGCTGGCGCATGCGTTGAAAGGTCTGGCCACGCTCGGTCAGATCGGGTTTGTCGCTCCAGGTCCACATGGTGTCGTCGAGCTACTAAAGCTGAGCCCTGGAGCGCTCGTTCGCTTCATCATTCAAGGCGACGCCGTGCCGCAGCTGTTCATTCCAGAATTGATCCGGCTGTATCGGTCGGGGCGCTTTCCGTTTGATCGGCTTGTTCGCTACTACCCGTTCGAGAAGATCAACGAAGCCTTCGCCGACAGCGCTCGAGGCGAGGTCATCAAGCCAATCCTTCGCATGACTTCATAGGGCACCCAACAGTTCCACCCGCCTTGGGTACAACTTGCTGCGAGCTGATGGGCTTGCCTTCGACGACACCTCGTCACCGTTCACTACCCGTGCGACCGGAGAGAACCTGACCGACGAGGTGGCGACGAAGCATCGGGCGATGCTTCACGAGAGGTTGTCTGCCTCACGTCTGAAGGCAGGCCATCCGGCAAGGTGTGCCCTCATGGGGCACAAGCTCTCCATACGTTGCGAGTGCTCGACGGGACCGGGTCCTGCAGGCCGCCCGGTCTGCATGATCCATCCCGTAGCTGGTTCAAAGAGCGGGCGCCTTTTGCGGCCACGCATGCCCGGGCTCGCACCGGGACAGCGGTCTAGGCCCTTGAACTGCTCCGCAGCTGCCTTGACGTGCTGCAAAGCCGCACTGATGTTGGCGATCAGCCGTTTCGTCGAAGGCGTTCTCCGCGTCGGCGCGGTCGCGGTACAACTGACCGACCGACTCCAGCGGGTAGGCCACGTCTGTGACCAGCAGCGCGTACTCCCACAGCCGGTTGCCCTCGTGCACGCTCGGGCCGGCCAGGTCCAGCCGCAGTTGCTTGCCGTCCAGGCGCCTCTCCCGGGCAATGCCGCCGCGAATGCGCTGGCGCACGATGACCACGCGGCGGTTTCGGGATCCGTCATTCGGATTCCTAGGATCGATATCCTGTTTTGTGCTGAAGGCATGGCGGCAGGCTCGCGATACTTGCGCGTTTATTCAGGGGCCGCTGTCCCGCTGCCTGATGCCCATGAAGATCCTGATTCCCGAAGCCATGCACGCCGAGTCGGTGGCGCGCCTGCAAGCTGCGCATGACGTGCGCTATGAACCCGGCCTGGTCGACCGCCCGGCCGACCTGCTGGCCGCAGCGCCAGAAGCCGATGCGCTCATCGTGCGCAACCGCACGCAGGTGCGCGGCCCGCTGCTGGCGACGCTGTCGCGTTGCCGCGTGGTCGGCCGCCTGGGTGTGGGGCTGGACAACATTGACCTCGACACCTGCCGCGCGCGTGGCATCGAGGTCATACC
>NZ_VIDT01000273.1 GCF_006519715.1 Ideonella azotifigens | reverse complement strand
GCTGCGCCGGCTGATGGGCACGCCCGAGGCCTTTGCCAAGCTGCGGCAGCTCCAGGCCGACCTGCCGCAGGTCGACGTCATCAGCGTCGCGCTGGCCGGCGGCGAGCTGATCAATTTCTCGCGCAGCTTCCCGCCGCCCCAGATCCAGCTCGGCGACCGCGACTACTTCGCGGCCCACGTGGCCGACCCCAGGCTCAAGCTCTACCTGTCGGTGCCGGTGCAGAACCGCGGCAACGGCAGCTGGACCTTCTACATCGCGCGCAAGGTGGCCAATCCGCAAGGCCGCATGATCGGCCTGGCGCTGGTGGGCATCGAGAGCGACTATTTCGGCGAGTTCTACCGCTCCATCAACCTGGGCCAGCGTGAGCCCACGTTGACGCTGCTGCGCCCCGACGGCAGGGTGCTGGCCCGCTATCCGACCAGCGACGCGCTGATGGGCCAACCGGTGCCCGGCGTGGCCCAGCGCCTGGCCGCCATGCCGAATGCCGGCGGCAGCACCGTCACCGAGGTGCTGCGTGGCCCGCGGCCCAGCAACCCCAGCGACACCCGGCTGCGCATCGTCAGCGCGACCATGTCGCCGGCCTACCCGCTGCTGGTCACGATCACCGGCTCCGAGACCCTGGTGCTGGCACGCTGGCAAGAAAGCGCCAGCTGGATCGGCGCCTTCATGCTCGCGGCCACCGCGGCGCTGCTCGCGCTGAGCGCGGCGGTGCACCGTCTGCTGACGCGCCAGGCCCTGGCGCTGGGCCAGCTGATGGTTACCCAGCGCGAGGCCAACGAAGCGCGCAACGCGGCGGACGACGCGAACCGTGCCAAGTCGGCCTTCCTGGCCAGCATGAGCCACGAGATCCGCACGCCGCTCAACGGCGTGCTGGGCATGGCCGACCTGCTGCTGCACACCGAGCTCACGCCGCGCCAGCGAGAGATGGCCCAGGCCGCCTATGGCTCGGGCGAGCTGCTGCTGAAGCTGGTCAACGACGTGCTGGACATCTCCAAGATCGAGGCCGGCGCGGTTGAGCTCGAAGAGATTGCGATGGACCTGCGGGGGCTGATCAACGAGACGTTGCAGGTGTTTGGCGTGCAGGCCCGGCGCAAGGGCATCGAGCTGTCCGGCGAGCTGTCGCCAGACTTGCCGGCTGCCGTGCTGGGCGACCCGGTGCGGCTGCAGCAAGTCTTGTCCAACCTGCTCAGCAACGCGCTGAAGTTCACCGAAGCCGGCCAGGTGCGGCTGGCGGTACGGCCGCTGCCAGGCGAGCAGCCCGGCAGGATCCTGCTGCAGTTCCGCGTGCAGGACAGCGGCATTGGCATCGACCCCTCGGCGCTGCCGCGGCTGTTCCGGCCCTTCAGCCAGGCGGACCGCTCGACCACCCGGCGCTATGGCGGCACCGGCCTTGGCCTGGCCATCGCCCAGGAGCTGGTGCACCTGATGGGGGGCCGGCTGGAGGCCAGCAGCGAGCCCGGGCGTGGCTCGGTTTTCCTGGCCACCTTGCCAATGACGCTGGCCGCCATTTCAGCGCTGCCGGTGGTGCTGGCCGAGACGCCGGCAAGCCCGGCCGAGCAGCCGCGCCGCTTCCAGGGCCGGCGCGTGCTGCTGGCCGAGGACAACGCCGTCAACGCGATGGTGGCGCGGGCCATGCTGGAAGACCTGGGGTTCGAGGTCTTCGAGGCCGCCAACGGCAGGCAGGCCGTGGAGATGGCGCTGCGCCACGATCATGACCTGGTGCTGATGGACTGCCTGATGCCGGAGATGGACGGCTTCGAGGCCACGCGCCGGCTGCGCGAAGCCGGCCTGAACGATTTGCTGATCATTGCCCTCACCGCCAGCGCCATTTCCGGCGACATGGAGCAGTGCATCGCCGTCGGCATGAACGCCTACCTGGCCAAGCCGGTGACACGTTCGGCACTGGAAAGCATGCTGGACCTGTGGATGCCCGCGGCAGCCTGAATCAGGGCGCCTGGCTCATCGCCGCACGTTTCGCGTCAAAGGCGGCAGGCTTTGGAAAATCCAGGGCCGAATTCTCCCGAATAGCCTCACGTCAAGCCGGCTGCGACCCCAAATTTCAGAAAAGCCGCGGGTCGAACTGACTGCCGGTACTGTGGGTGGGCCGGGTTCAGCAGCAGGTTCATCTCCAACGGCGCGACGAACGAAGGGACCCACAGCGCCAGGCTCGCGCCCGATTGCAGCCAGGCCATGCCGATGCGCTGGCTGATGGACTGGTCGTCACGCCAGTTCGCCAGCAGGGCCGAAGGGGCGGGCTGTGGCGCGGGGCAGTGGCCGATCCGCCAGACGCTGGTCAAGCCGCGCCGCCGTACTTGATGGCCAGCAGAAGGTCCCTGACGCGCTCGCCGCCGAAGGAGGTCTTGGCGGCTTCCAGCGGGCTGTCGCCTTCGAGCAGCGGGTTTGGTTTGCCCAGCCAGGCCATCGCACCCGCCGGGCACTCGAAGGTGTCCAGCGCCAGGTGCTGCAGTTCCAGCAGGCGCGACATGCTTTCGGCCGAATGGGTGGGCAACGGACGGTCGCTGGCGATCAGGCGGGCGGCTGTCGTGCGGTCCAGGTCGAGGTATTCGGCCAGCGCACCTTTGCCCAGGCCCAGGTATTTGCAGACCGGATCGATGGCCCGGCTGGAAATGCCCTGCTTATCCAGTTTGTGGTCCAGCTCCGGGCCAATCAGGAGGCCGGCCGCATCAGCCTCGGGCACGGGGTAGCGCTTGCGTGCCTCCTGCACTTGCAGTGGTGCCAGGGACAACAAGGCGGTCAGGATTGCAACATGATCTGTGCTCGGCCCTTGGCGCCACCGGTGATGCCTTGCGGCGGCCCCTGGGCGCCCGTCGGTCAGGCCGCCAGCTGGAAGCGGCGCACCGAGTGGGCCAGGCGTTCGGCCTGCTGGCTCAGCGCTTGCGCCGCGGCAGCGCTCTGCTCCACCAGTGCAGAATTCTGTTGGGTCATCTGGTCCAGTTGGGTCACGGCGATGTTCACCTGGCCGATGCCGTCGTGCTGCTCACCGGCAGCAGCAGAGATCTCGCCGATGATGTCCGAGACGCGCTGCACCGAGCCCACCAGCTCCTGCATCGTGCGGCCTGCATCCGCCACCAGCGCGGTGCCGCTGTCCACCCGCTCTGCCGAGGCGCCGATCAGGGCCTTGATTTCCTTGGCAGCCTGGGCCGAACGCTGGGCCAGCGTGCGCACTTCGCTGGCCACCACGGCGAAGCCGCGGCCCTGCTCGCCTGCGCGGGCCGCTTCCACGGCCGCGTTCAGCGCCAGGATGTTGGTCTGGAAGGCAATGCCGTCGATCACGCCGATGATGTCCACCACGCGCTTCGATGAGCTGTTGATGTCGCCCATGGTGGCGACTACCTGGGAGACGACAGCGCCGCCGCGGGCAGCCACTTCGGCGGCCGAGGCGGCCAGCTGGCTGGCCTGCCGGGCGTTGTCGGTACTGTGGCCCACGGTGGCCGTCAGCTGCTCCATGGCCGAAGCGGTTTCCTGCAGGTTGCTGGCGGTCTGCTCGGTGCGCAGGCTCAGGTCCTGGTTGCCGGAGGCGATTTCACGGCTGGCAATGCCCATGCTGTCGGTCGAATCGCGGATGCCATGGATCATCTGGGCCAGGGCATTGCGCATCTGCGCCAGCGCGGTGAGCAACTGGCCGGTTTCGTCATGGCGGGCGGGCGGCGCGCTGCCCTGCTCTCGCAGGTCGCCAGCGGCCACGCGCTGGGCCTCGGCCACGGCATGTCGGAGTGGCCCGGTCACGCTGCGGGTGATGGACCAGGCGCAGAACATGCCCAGGATCAGCGCCAGGCCGCCCAGCGCCAGCAGATGCTGGCGGGCCGCAGCGGCGTCTTTGTCGATGTCGGAACGCAAGCTGTCGATCTGTGCCCGCTCCGCATCCAGCAGGCCTTGCAAGGTTTCGAGATAGGCCTTGCCTGCGGGCATGAAGCTGCGCTCGAACAAGGCTTCGGCCTGGCCCGGGTCCTGGGCCTTGGTGGCGACGATCTCGTCGCGCGCTGCGACATAGCGCTTGCGCACCGTCATCACCTCTTGGTAGAGCTGGCGTTCCTGGTCGCTGCGCAGCAGCGCTTCCAGGCGCTGCGTCAGCTCGGTGATCTTGGTCGTGGCCTCCTTGTTCTCGGGCGCAAAGAAGGCAGCCAGAGAGGGGTCGGCGCTCTTCACGATCGCGGTGGTGCGGCGCACGCTGGTATGGATGCCCCGATACCAGTCGGAAACGATGCGCTCCTTGGCCAGTGGCTCGTCCATCATGTTGTGCATCGCGCGCATGGTGCTGTCCAGTCGCCACCAGGCGCTGGTGGTGATCACGATCAGCAAGGTGAGGACGGCGGCGAACCCCAGGCTGAGCCGGGTGCCGATTTTCCAGTGGGTCCAGGTGTTCATTGGGGCGCCTCTTTGGACAGCGTGTGTGGGGGAACCCCAGCATGCAAGCGGGCATGCATCAGAGCTTTCACCGCTATCGGCGCCTGTTTTCCAAGCTTGAGCAAGCTGCTCGGTCTTGGAAGCTTGAGTCCCCAATTTGTGGCGGATCAGGCCTTGTTTCGACCCGCCAAGGCGGTGCGGCGAGCGGCTGGCCTCTTCGCCAGCCCGGGCCGGATGCGTTCCAGGTGGCTGAGCAGCATGCCGGCCACGGTGCGGGCCACGGCCTGTTCGTCCAGGGCTTCGTCGAACAGCATTTCGACGGTGGCATAGATCAGCTCCACGACGATGCGGCTGGCCAGCCGCAGCTCGGCCTTGTTGGCCTGCGGCAGCGCCTGCGCCAGCAGCTCGGTCTGGGCCGCGGTGACTTCGGCATGCGAGGCCAGGCGCACCTGCTGCAGCGCGGGCACCGCGCGCAGCGCCCGCATGATCCACACGCCGCCCACGGTCTGCGCGGTGACGCGGTAGGTGTCCAGCACCAGGCCGGCCACCGCGTCTTCCAGCGCCTGCGGGCTGCCGGCAAACAGCTCGACGCTGATCCAGCGGCCCACCAGCTCGTTTTGCTGCTGCATCAGGCGCTGGCCGAGTTCGGACAGCAGTGCGTACTTGTTCGGGAAGTAGCGGTACAGGGCCGGTGGGCTCAAGCCGGCGCGCTCGCACACCAGGTTGGTCGACAGGCGCTCGATGCCCACGTCGGCCAGCGTGTGCGCCGTGACTTCCAGGATGCGCTCGTAGGTTTCCGTGGCGCGCGCCTGCGCGGGCTGTTTCTTGGTCGCCAGCGAAGGCGCGGGTTTGCGGGTAGCGGGCATCGGGTTCAGCAGGTCTGTTCGGGATTGTCCCAGCGAAAGGACGCCGGAAGAGTAGACAAAAACGATAGTCATCGCTATAAACTAGCCATGACTACCTGATGACGTTCTGATCCACCTCAAGCCTGGAGCGTTCCGATGCCAAAGATGTTTTGTTCGGTGCTGTGTTCGCTGGTGTCTGCGCTGGCCGGCGCGTCCTGTTGGGCCGCGGGGCCGGAAGAGGCCCAAGGCCTGTGGATGACGGCCGAGAAGGACGCGGTGATCGAGTTCAAGCCCTGTGCCGACCAGGCCGGCGCGCTGTGCGGCCGCATCGTCTGGGACAAGGACGCCGGCACGCCGGCCGACACCTGCGGCGTGCAGATCGCCCAGCTGGCGCGCTACGAGAACGAGGCCTGGCGCGATGGCTGGGTCTACGACCCGCGCGACAAGAAGAAATACAAGGGCGTGGTGCGCATCAAGTCGGGCGACCTGGCCATCCGCGCCTTCGTGGGCGTGGAGGTGCTGGGCCAGACCGAACTGCTCAAGCGGGTTGCCGCGCTGCCCGCGGCCCCGGCCTGCAAACCCTGACCTGTCCACCCACCGGAGGAGACGACATCCATGCCCACGCCCCGTTTGCTCATCGCCGCCCTGGCCCTGGCCCTGCCCTTGGCCGCGGCCTTGCCGGCGCACGCGGAGTCCGACACCGCCAGCTTCGCGGTCGACACCTCGCTCAAGCTCAGCTCGGACCAGCGCACCCGCGGCATTTCCGATTCGCTGAAAAAGCCCGGCCTGCGCCTGAGCGTGGAGGCGGCGCACGAGAGCGGGCTGATCGGCCTGATCGAGGTGGCGACCGTCAGCAAGAAGCAGTTCCTCGAAGGCGACGGCCTGGGCTTCACGGTGGCCGGTGGCTACCGCTTTGGCGACCCGGAGGGCTGGCACTTCGGCCTGGGCCTGGCGACCGAGTTTTTCCCTGGCGCGAAGTTCGACGCACCGCACGGTTTCGACTTCGAGACCTTCACGCCCACCGACGTGCGCAGCAGCAACTTCAACAGCAAGTTCGCGGTGCTGGAGATCAACTACGGCGAGCTCGAAGGCCGGGTGCTGAACGTCATCTCCAAGACCTATCGCGGGGCGGACACCGGCGGCGTCTGCGGCACCATGCTGGCGCTGAACCCGGACCCGACGCCAGGCCTGGCCTGCTACGCCCGCGGCGACCAGAACTCGCGCGGCAGCTGGCTGTTCGACCTGGGCTACAAGTTCAACCTGGCGCCTGCCACCACGCTGAACCTGCATGCCGGCCTGCAGAAGATCAAGCACTTCAAGGAAGCCGATTTCTCGGACTACAGCATCGGCATCACCCACAAGCAATGGGGCTTCGAGTGGAACGCCGACTGGATGACCAGCAACACCAAGGCGCGCGAGCTCTACCTGGCGGTGGACGGTTCCAAGCTGCGCGCCACCGACGACAACCGCTTCGTCGTCTCGGTGCTGCGGCGCTTCTGATCCTGGTCACCCGCTGTCCATGCCACCGCTCTCCGATGCGCGCCTGATCCTCGCGGTTGACCTCGGCACCTCCGGCTGCAAGTGCGCGCTGGTCTCGCTGGACGGTGTGGTCGTCGCCTGGGCGTTCCGCCCGGTGGCGCTGCGTGTGCAGGGTGC
>NZ_VIDT01000272.1 GCF_006519715.1 Ideonella azotifigens | reverse complement strand
CATGCAGCTTGGCCAGGTCGTTGTGGTCCTTGATGACGAACTTGGTCTTCCAGAAAGGATGGTCGATCCACGCGCCCTCCAGCGCGTGGATGTGCATGCCCAGTCTGACCTGCGAAACCAGTATTTTTTTAAGCATGTCCGGCCAATGTGTCCGTACCCAAGACCCTGGGCAACAGCCTGTTATCGGCCACAAGCCCATGTCGCTTGAGCGGGTGACATGGCCGCTGGCCTGGGCCTCTTCCCTGGCCGGACATGAAAAAGCCGCCAACCCTGCCGGGCGGCGGCTTTTTCAGGCGGGCCCCGCCTGAGATTTCGCAAACGCGGGCGCTGCGGCGCCGGGGCTCAGCGGAAGTGCGATTGCGGCAGCGTCTTCAGCTCACCCGGCAGCGTGGACAGGAACTCCGCCACCTGGCGGAGCTCGGTTTCGCTCAGCGTCTTGGCCATGGCGTTCATGGTCGGGTTGCTGCGACCGACCAGGTGGCCGGCGTCGGCCTGGTAGGACTTCAGGGTCAGCGTGAGGTAGTCGGCATGCTGGCCGGCCAGGCGCGGGTTGGCCGGGTCGGGGGTGGTGCTGAAGTTGGCACCATGGCAGGCCACGCAGACGGCCAGCTTGTCCTTCAGCGCGGCCGGCAGTTCGGCCGGCGGCGGCGCGGTGGCACCTGCATGGCCGTGGTCAGCGTAGTAGGCCGCGAGGTCGGCAATGTCCTGGTCGCTCAGCGAGCCGGCAATGGCGCGCATGGTCGGGTGCTTGCGATCACCCTTGCGGTAGCTGTCCAGCGCCGAGGCGATGTACTTGGCGTTCTGGCCGGAGATCATCGGCACGTGGTAGACCTGCGGGAAGCTGGCCTGGTAGCCGACGATGCCGTGGCACCCGATGCACATCGCATTCTTCTTTTCACCGGCCTTCGCATCGCCCTTGACCTCCTGGGCCTGGGCTGCTGAAAAGAAGAAGCTGGCCAGCGCCAGCAGCAAAAGGCTTGCCTTGGTTTTCATCGCGGAATGATTCGTCTTGGCGAACGGTTTCGAGGAGGGCCGGTACGGTGTACGGCATGGCAAAAAATGCCTGCCTGGCTGCACCGGCTTGCGATTTGTCAACGATTATAGGCACGACCTTATACTGATCCGACCCCTGCCAAACCCCTGGCAACACCGCATTTCCAAGTCGTCAAAACTCGGGCTCGCCCCGGCCACACGCCATGAAATTCCAAGGTTCCGACAACTACGTGGCCACCGCCGACCTGATGCTGGCGGTCAATGCGTCGATGACGCTCAAGCGCCCGCTGCTGGTCAAGGGCGAGCCAGGCACGGGCAAGACCATGCTGGCCGAGGAAGCCTCGAAGGCGCTGGGCCTGCCGCTGCTGGAGTGGCACATCAAGAGCACCACCAAGGCACACCAGGGCCTGTACGAGTACGACGCGGTGAGCCGCCTGCGCGACAGCCAGCTCGGCGATGTCGAAACTTCGGCCAAGGTCAAGGACATCCAGAACTACATCGTCAAGGGCGTGCTGTGGCAGGCGTTTGAATCGGAGACGCCGGTGGCACTGCTGATCGACGAGATCGACAAGGCCGACATCGAATTCCCGAACGACCTGCTGCGCGAGATCGACCGCATGGAGTTCCATTGCTACGAAACGCGCCAGACCATCCGCGCCAAGCACCGGCCGCTGGTCTTCATCACCTCGAACAACGAAAAAGAGCTGCCGGACGCCTTCCTGCGCCGCTGCTTTTTCCACTACATCAAGTTCCCGGAGGCCGCGACGATGCAGAAGATCGTCGACGTGCACTTCCCCGGCCTGAAGCAGGAGCTGCTGGCCGCGGCGCTGAAGAGCTTCTATGACGTGCGCAACCTGCCCGGCCTGAAGAAGAAGCCCTCGACTTCCGAGCTGATCGACTGGCTCAAGCTGCTGGTGGCCGAGGACATCCCGGCCGAAGTGCTGCAGAGCAAGGACGACAAGGTCTCGCTGCCGCCGCTGGTCGGCGCGCTGCTGAAGAACGAGCAGGACGTGAGCCTGTTCGAGAAACTCGTCTTCATGCAAAGACAGAACCGCTGACCGTTGTCACGGGCCGCAGCCGCGTTATCGTTGAAGGCTTCCGGCGGCGATCCCGCCGACCCTACAGGAGATGCGTTTGGCCCGTTCCGACAAGACCTTCACCATCGACGCGCTGTGGCAGCTGGAAAGGCTGGGCAACCCCAGCCTGTCGCCCGACGGCGCGCAAGCCGTGGCGACGGTAAGCCGCTACGACATGGAAGAGAACAAGGCCAGCACCACGCTGTGGCTGCTGTCCACGCTGGGCGGCCGGCCGCGGGCGCTGACCCACTGCGGCGACAAGGACGGCCAGCCGCGCTTCTCGCCGCATGAGCACGCCGTCGGCTTCATTGCCCGCCGCGAGCAGCAGGGCAAGAAGGACGAAACGCCGCAGTTCTATGTCATAGCCACCGATGGCGGCGAGGCCCGGCGCGTCGGCGAAGTGGCCACCGGCATCGAGGCCTTCAAGTGGTTCCCGGACGGCAAGCGCATCGCCTTCATCTCCTGGCTCTGGCCCGAGCTGAAGGGCATGAAAGCCCAGGCCAAGCAGCACAAGGCCTTCAAGGACCGCAAGGCCACCGGCTACGTGACCAGCGAATCGGCCTACCGCTTCTGGGACCAGAACCTGCCGCAAGGCCGCGTGCCGCATTTGCTGACGCTGGACCTGGCCAGCGGCAAGGTGACCGACCTGTTCGAAGGCACGCCTTATGAGCTGCCGCGCTTCGACCCGGATGCGACCTGCTTCGACATCTCGCCCGACGGCAAGCGCATCGTCTTCGCCTACGACCCGGCGCCGGAGAAGAAGGTCGACGGCCGCTTCGCGATGGTCGAGCTGGACCTGCGCCAGCGCCGCTTCCGGGAGCTGGTGCGGGACGCGGACTGGGACACCGCCGCGCCCCGCTACAGCCCGACCGGTGATCGCATCGCCTTCCTCGCCTCCCACCAAGGCCGCAAGCACACGATGCCAGCGCAACTGGCGGTCTTCGAGGACGAATTCGGCAGCTGGGAAGTGATCAGTGCCCAGTGGGACCACGCGGTGAACGCCCCTCTGCTGTGGGAGGACGATGGCCAGGCGGTGCTGTTCACCGCCGAGCAGCAGGGCCGCAGCCACGTCTGGCGCTTCGACCTGCCGGACCGGCGCGCCGAGATCGTCGTGCAGGGCGGCACCGTGACCGGTTTCGACAAGGCTTCAGGCACGCTGGTCAGCCTGGCCGACACCGCCCAGCACCCGGCGCAGCTGTGCGCCCATGCGCCCGGCGAAAAGCCGCGCCGCATCGAAAGCTTCAACGACGAGCTGCTGGCCCGCTACACGCTGGGCCACCACGAAGAGGTGTGGTTCACCGGCGCCGAGGGCGACAAGGTGCAGATGTGGCTGCACTTCCCACCGGGCTTCGATGCGAAGAAGAAGTACCCGGTGCTGCACAGCATCCACGGTGGGCCGCACACCGGGCCGGGCGACAACTGGCACTACCGCTGGAGCAGCAAGCTGTTTGCCGCGCAAGGTTATGTGGTGGCCAGCGTCAACTATCACGGCTCGTCAGGCTTCGGCCATGCGTTCCTGGACAGCATCACCCATCGCTGGGGCGAGCTGGAGCTGCAGGACGTCGAGGCCGGCACCGACTGGCTGCTGAGCCAGCGCTGGTGCGACCCGGCGCGCGTGTTCGCGTCAGGCGGCAGCTACGGCGGCTACATGGTGGCCTGGATGAACGGCCATGTGAAACCCGGCCGCTACGCCGCCTATGTCTGCCACGCCGGCTGCTTCGACTGGACGGCCATGTTCGCCGACGACGCCTGGAGCTGGCATGCCAAGGAGTTGGGCGCCTGGTACTGGGAAGACCCGGCCAAGGTCGGCGCGCAAAGCCCGCACGTGTTTGCGGCCAACTTCAGCACGCCGACGCTGGTCATCCATGGCGCACTGGACTACCGCGTGCCGGACCAGCAAGGCCTGGCCTACTACAACACGCTGAAGGCGCGTGGCATCGACAGCCGGCTGCTGTGGTTCCCGGATGAGAACCACTGGGTGCTCAAACCGCGCAACAGCCAGCTCTGGTACCAGGAGTTCTTCGCCTGGCTGCACCGCCACGACGTGACGCAGCAAAAGGGCAAGGCCAAGGCCAAGCGCGGCAAAGGCTGAAATCGGGCGCGCTCAGGCGCTGGCGGCCACCAGCGTCAGGCCGCCTGAATCGAGCACGCCCAGCACGACACGGTTGCGGCCGCCCGCCTTGGCCTGGTAGAGCGCGGCGTCGGCCTTGAGCTGCAGCTGCTCCAGCTTGTAGAGCCGGCAGGCGGCGGCGGGCAGCACTGCGGCGCCAATGCTGACGGTGAGCGTCAGCGGCAGGTCGTCGTGCACCAGCTGCATTTGCGCCACTGCCTCGCGCAGGCGTTCGGCCGCCAGCCGTGCGCCTTCGAGGTCGGTGTCGCCCAGCAGCAGGCCGAATTCCTCGCCGCCCAGCCGGGCCACTGCATCGGTCGCGCGAGCGGTGGCCTGCAGTGTGCGGGCAATTGCGGCCAGCGCGCGGTCGCCCACGGCGTGGCCGTGCCGGTCGTTCAAGTGCTTGAAGTGATCGATGTCGACCACCAGCAGCGCCGTGTCGCGTGGGGTGCGGCGCAGGCGCTGGCGCTCCTGCAGCAAGGCATGGTGCCAGGCGCGGCGGTTCAGCAGCGCCGTCAGCGCGTCGTGGTGCGAAAGCTCGTGCAGCTTGCGCACCAGCCGCAGCACCACGAGGTAGACCAGCGACAGCTGGAACAGCGTCGAGAAAGCGGCCAGCAACAGCAGCACCGCAACGTTGATCGGGTTGTCGGCCGTCATCACCGACTGCTCCGGATGGCTGGCCCGCAGTGCCACCGCGACCGCCCTCGCGCCCAGGCCAATGCCGAGCACGACCACCGGCCCGGCCAGCAGCCAGGCGCCGACACGGCCGAATTCGCGTTGGATCGCACCCAGCATCTCGCCGCCCATGCGCAGCAGCACCATGGACACCAGCGTCGACTGCATCACCATGCGCATGGCCGCATTGGGTGCGTCCAGCCCGGTGACGACCAGCGCCAGCGCGCCGGTCGACAGGATCAGCAGGCCCTCGCCGTCACGCGGCGGGTACTGCGCGAAGCGGGCCACGCCGCGCCGCTCCAGCAGCGCAGCGGCCAGCAAGCTCATGTTGGCCATGGGCACGCCCAGCGTCGGCGGCAGCCCTGCGGGCATCGCCAGGAACACGAAGGAACCCAGCGACAGCAGCAGGCAGTAGCCGGCCCAGTGCAGCGCGGCGCTGCGCTGCAGGCCCAGCAAGGTGCCTGCCATCGCCCAGCTGGCAGCGTAGAAGAGGTGCATGCTGGCCTGCAGCAGCAGCAAGGCAATGGTGGCGGTCATGAATGCGGGCGGTTCCTCGATGCCATATCGGCCTTTTTCCGAACCCGCTTGAGCGCCTGCCAGCCGGTCGGCCCAGCGCCCGGGCCGGCAGCGGTGTTTCTCGGTCGAAGGGCGCGGTATTCTCGGCCTTCGGCACAATGGTCCGGCCATCCGCCTGCCCCGGCCGAGGATTCATGGCGCCAAGTGCTGCGCCCCGCTGTCCCAGACCTTCTTTGCCGCCATGCTGATCAACTTCTTCTACACGCTGCGCGCCGCCAAACTGCCGGTCTCGGTCAAGGAGTACCTGACGCTGCTGGAAGCTTTGCAACTGGGTGTGATCGGCCCGTCGGTGGACGACTTCTACTTCCTCGCCCGCACCACGCTGGTCAAGGACGAAACCCATTTCGACAAGTTCGACAGGGCCTTCGGCGCCTACTTCAACGGCGTGCAGATGCTGACCGACTTCGGCAAGGAGATTCCGGCAGAGTGGCTGCAGAAGCTGCTGGAAAAGGAGCTGACGCCCGAGCAGAAGGCCGCCATCGCGAAGATGGACTGGGACGAGCTGATGGAGACGCTGAAGAAGCGCCTCGAAGAGCAGAAGGAGCGCCACGAGGGCGGCAACAAGTGGATAGGCACCGGCGGCACCAGCCCGTTCGGCCACGGCGGCTACAACCCGCAGGGCGTGCGCATTGGCGGCCCTGGGCGCAACAAGAGCGCCGTGAAGGTGTGGGACCAGCGCGCCTTCCAGGACTATGACGACAGCCGCGAGCTGGGCACGCGCAACATCAAGGTCGCGCTGCGCCGGCTGCGCCGCTTCGCCCGCGAGGGCTCGGAGCTGGAACTGGCGCTGGACGACACCATCCACGCCACCGCGGCCAACGCCGGCTTCCTGGACATCAAGATGGTGCCCGAGCGGCACAACAAGGTGAAGGTGCTGCTGATGATGGACGTTGGCGGCACGATGGACGAGCACATCCACCGGGTCGAGGAGCTGTTCTCGGCCGCCAAGAGCGAGTTCAAGCACCTGGAGTTCTACTACTTCCACAATTGCGTCTACGACTTCATGTGGAAGAACAACCGCCGCCGCTATGCCGAGAAGAGCCCGACCTGGGAGCTGATCCGCAAGTACAACAAGGACTGGCGGCTGATCTTCGTCGGCGACGCGACGATGAGCCCGTACGAAATCCTGCAGCCCGGCGGCAGCGTCGAATACAACAACGAGGAGCCCGGTGCCGAATGGCTGCAAAGGCTCACCCATGCCTTCCCCAAATACGCCTGGATCAACCCGGAACCCCAAGGGGTGTGGCAGTACCGGCAAAGCATCGGCATCGTGCAGCAGCTGATGCAGCAGCGCATGTTCCCGCTCACGCTGGCGGGGCTGGAAGGAGCGATGCGGCTGCTCAGCAAATGAAGCGGCTGCGTCACGCGGTCCTGCTGTCGGTGCTGGCCACGGGTGTGTGGCTGGCGACCGGCTGCGCCGACCTGCGTTCGATGGATTC
>NZ_VIDT01000271.1 GCF_006519715.1 Ideonella azotifigens | reverse complement strand
GCACCGGCACGCCGGCAATGCGCGCACCCTGCTTGGCGGCGTCATCGTCCAGCAGCCCAGTGACGATCCAGCCCTGGTGCTGAATGCCGGCCAGCAAACGCTTTGCCGCCTCGCCTGCGCCCAGCACCAGCGCGCGGCGCGGCTCGGTGCCGTTGCTGCCGGCAATGCGGGCACGGGCGTGCTCGTACAGCATGCGGTAGGCCACGCGCACCATGCAGACGGCCATCAGGCTGAACAGCGGGTGCAACGCCAGCACGGAACGCGGCACCTGGTAGAGCTGCAGGCCCATGACGGCTGCGGCACTCGCGAGGCCGGCAGCGCCGCACGCAAACGTCAGCCGCTTGACCTCGCCGAAGCCGGAGAAGCGCCACATGCTTTGCGGCACCTTCAGCAGCGCAAAAGCAGCGAGATAAGCCGCGACCACACCCAGCAGCACCCAGCCGTCATACCACGGCCGCGCATCCCACCAGCGCTCGAAGCCGAGTCGGAACAAGTAGGTGGCGTTCCAGGCCAGTGCCACCATCAGCGCGTCGATCGCCAGGCTCAGCGGCGCGCGGTGCGGCCGCAGCCGGGCCAGCAGTTGTTCCAGGCGCAACCAGCGCGAAGCAGTGGGGACAGTCATCGGCTTCAGTGGTTTCGCAGGCTCAGGGCTTGAGGCCGGCGGTCACGGCATCCCAGAACGCCGCGTCTTCATAGCCCATGGCCCAGACGCTGGTGCCGCCCAGGCCCAGGCTGCGCACCAGCGCGGTCTTGACGGCCAGGCTTTGCGCGTCGTCGAACCACAGCACGGGCTGGCGGGTGGCCTTGCTCCAGGGCTTGCCATCGCGCTGCGGTGTCACAGTGCCCCAGCTGGCGGACGGCGTGGCCGAGGCGCTGTCTCGCACCATCACTGCGCCAGCGTGCGCAGCGATGGTCTTGCCATACTTGGACCAGTACACGACCTTGCCGGTGCTGTAGTCGTAGCCATAGGCCGGCAGGCCGGACAGCACCTTGGCCGCGGGCACACGCGCCAGCGTGTAGCCCAGCACCGCCTGCTGCCAGTCCAGGCCGGACTCCGGGCCCGGCCATTTGCCATGGTTGAAGCCGGTGGTGCACCAACCGGGGCCGACCTCGTCATAGGTCATCACCTGCAGCCAGTCGACCGAGACGCCCAGTGCCGCGTAGTCGTAGCCGGCCAGCCAGGGCGAGGATGTGTCGTCGAACTTCGGCGGCACGCTGAGGATGAGCTTCAGCCCTTGCGCATGCAGGCGCGCGGCCAGGTCCGCCACGAAGGACGAGAACGCCGTGGCATTGCCTTCCTCCACCGCTTCCCAGTCCAGGTCGATGCCGGCAAAGCCTTGCCCCACGGCAAGCTGCAGCATCGCGCTCAGCGAAGCTTCCCGCGTCGCCGCGCTGGCCAGGATGCCGCGCGACACGGCCGGGTCGAATTCGCCCAGCGCGTCGCTGTAGTCCGACACCGTGGGGTACAGCGGCAGCGCCTTCTTTTTCGCGAACTTGATGATCTTCTGCGTAGTGCTGCTCATGCCCACGTCGCTGAGCGAGCCGTCGGCCAGCAGCGACCAAGTCGAGCCCAGCCCGACGGCACCCAGCTGCGCGTAGAACGCCTGCAGGTTGGTGTAGGCCACGGGCACCTGGCCGTCGGTATAGGCCAGCACCAGTGGCGCAGCCGTTGCGGCTGAGATCTGCGACGGCAGCACGCCTGCAACGCTCATTGCGGCGAGAGCACCAAGCAGCTGACGCCGGGTCGGTTGGCCGATGAATTGGGTGGAGGTCATTGGGTTTCCAGACGGCAAGGCTTCAGCCTCGCAACAAGACGCGCAGCGAGCGCAGCAGCACGCCCAGATCGGTCCACAGCGACGCGCTCACCGCATACTCGGCCGCGCAAGCCAGCTTGGCCGGCAGGATCACCTCGCGGTATTCACGCTCGGGATCCGCCGCAGCGGCCAGTTGTTCGCCTTCGTTGCGAAAGCGCAGCGAAGCCGGGTCGGTGATGCCGGGGCGCACAGACAGCACCTGGGCCTTCAGCGTTTCGGGATACAGCGCGACGTAGCGCGGCACCTCGGGGCGCGGTCCCACCAGGCTCATCGTGCCTTGCAGCACGTCGATCAGCTGAGGCAGCTCGTCCACGCGGTGTGAGCGCAACCAGGCGCCGACGCGGGTGATGCGCGCATCGGCGCCCACGGTCAGCAGCCCGGCGGCTTCGGCGTCCACGCGCATCGTGCGGAACTTGTGGATGCGAAACGGCACGCCGAAGCGGCCCACGCGCTGCTGGCGAAAGAACACCGGGCCGGGCGAATCGAGCTTGATCAGCAGAGCCACGATCAGCCCAGGTAACAGCAGCGCTGCCAAGCCCAGTGCCGAAGCCAGCAGGTCGAACAGCCGTTTGGCCACCGCAACCAAGCCCTCAGTCCACCAGCGCGCGCCGCAGCGAGGACACCACGCGGGGCACGTCAGCGTCCGTCATGCGCGTGTACAGGGGCAGGCTCAGCATGCGCTCATAGGCCAGCTGGCTTTGCGGAAAGTCCTCGGCGCGCAACTGGTAACGGTCGCGCCAGTACGGCTGCTGGTGCAGCGGGATGTAGTGCACGCTGCAACCAATGCCGTCCTTGAACAGCGCTTCGATCACGGCGTCACGGCCAATGCGGGTGCCCTCGGCCAGGCGGATGGCATACAGGTGCCAGCTGTGCAGCTCGCCCGCCGGCGGCTGCGGCGGCAGGACGACGGGCAACTCGGCCAGCGCCGCGTTGTACTGCGCGGCGAGTTCGGCGCGGCGCAGCTGGAAACCACGCGCGCGGCCCAGCTGATGCAGCCCCAACGCCGCGGCTATGTCGGTCAGGTTGTACTTGAAGCCGGGCGCGACGATCTCGTAGTACCAGCTCGGCACCTTGGCGGTGAAGCGGTCGAACGCATCGCGGCTGATGCCGTGCAGGCGCATGACCTTGGCGCGCGCGGCCAGCTCCGGGTCGCGCGTCACCAACATGCCGCCTTCGCCGGTCGTCATGGTCTTGTTGGCGTAGAAGCTGAAGACGGTTGCGTCACTCTGCAGCGTGCCGATCAGCTCGCCCTTCAGCGTGGTGGGCAGCGCGTGCGCCGCATCTTCGACCACCTTCAGGCCATGCTTTTTCGCAATCGCCAGGATCGCCACCATGTCGCAGGCCAGGCCGCCGTAGTGCACGGGGATGATGCACTTGGTGCGCGGCGTGATCGCGGCCTCGATCTTGGTCGGGTCAATGCACAGCGTGGCCGGATCAATGTCGACCAGCTTCACGTCCGCGCCCAGGTAGCGGGCCACCTCGGCGCTTGCGGTGAAGGTGTGCGTGGTCGTGATGACTTCGTCGCCGGGGCCAACGCCCAGCGCTTCTAGCGCCAGGTGCAGGCCGGCAGTGGCCGAATTCACCGCGATGGACTGCAGCGACGCATCGCCCAAGAATTCGGTGAACATCGCCTCGAAGCGCTTGGCCTTGGGGCCGGTGGTCACCCAGCCGGAGCGCAAGGTGTCCACCACCTCGGCAATTTCCTCCTCACCGATCTCGGGCAAGGCGAACGGCAGGAAGGGCAACGGTTCAGTGCTCATGGACGACGAGGGGATTGGGAGGGACGGGGCGGCAAACCCTGGATTGTGGACTGACCCGGGCGCGGCGCCGACGGCATGCAGGCTGCAAGGAATCGCTTGGCCAGCACCGGGTAGGCATGCTCGGCCAGCACGAAGGTCCGGCCCCGCTTGCCCATGGCCTTGCGCGTGGCAGCCGGCAGGCCCAGCAGTCGCTTGACGCCTTCGGCCACCGCCTCTGGCGACTCGGGCGGCACGGTGATGCCTGCGCCCGCTTCGGCCACCGGGTCGTTGCCCGCCTCCACCGCATGCAGCACCGGGCAGCCGGCCATCATGTAGTCCATCAGCTTGTTCGGCGCAATGCCGAAGCGGTAGATCGGCACGCGCTGCCAGCCGATGTAGGCGACTTCGATGGCAGCGAGGAAGGACGGGATCTGTGCCTTCGGGATGGTCCCGCACCAGTGCACGCGGGCGGACAAACCTTCCTGCTCGATGCGCCTGACCAGCCGCTCACGCTCGTGCCCGTCGCCGACCAGCACGAACTCGACCGGCGAATCGGCCAGCAGCTTGGCACCGTCCAGCAGCGTGTCCAGCGCGTTGGGCCGGCCCATCGAGCCGGCGTAGCCGACCACGTGGCGGCCGGCCCTGTGCGCAGCGCCGATGCAGGCCGCCACCTCGGCCTTCAGCGGCTCGGGCCTGCCATCCCATTCCTCCGGCGAAATGCCGTTGGGCACGATCACCAGTTTCTTCAGGTCCAGCCCGCGCGAGGCCATGTGCTCGTGCACCTTGGGCAGCATCGAAACCACGACATCCGCATCCCTGTAAGCCGCGCGCTCGGCGCTGCTGCAGATCAGCGCAAACGGGTGCCACGGCGACATGCCCGACAGCTCGATGGGCGACAGCGGCCACAGGTCATGCACCTCGAAAACCAGCTTCGCCCCCGCCTTGCGCGCCAGGCGCTGGGCGATCCAGATGTCCATCGGATAGGTGCTGGAAGCGATCACCACCTGCGGCTTCAGCTCGGCCACCAACGCGTCCGCCTGCTGCCAGACCTGGGCCAGGAAGCTGGCAATGTTGCGCATGCGGCCCATGCCATTGCCCTGATAGGCAGGGGTGTCGAACCAGCGGTAGGCAATGCCGTCAATCGTCTCGCTCGTGCCGTCTGCCCCGGCGTTCGGGTCCAGCTGTGGCTGCTTCGCCCGCACATGCGAGAAGCTGGCCGCCAGCATCGTGACGGCATGGCCGGCGCGCACCCATTCGCGCGCCAGGTAGTACGGCCGGTATTCCATGCCCAGCGCGGGCGAGCCGGCGTAGTGATTGAGGTACAGGATGTTCATGACAGGGCTTGCAGTCGCTGTACATAGGCTGCAACGCTGCGTGGAAACAAGGCGTGCTGCACGACCCATTCGCGGTTGGCAGCGGCGACCTCGCCGCCACGCAGTGCCAGCGCGGCCAATCGCGGGCGGGAAAGCACTTCGCCATCCGCCAGGACCACGCCATTGCGGCCATCGGCCACCAGCTCCCGGTTGGCCGGCAAGTCCGACAGGATGGGCACGCAGCCGTGGGCCATGGCCTCCAGCACCGAGACCGAGACCGAATCGCTCTGCGGCAGGCTGAGGTACCAGCCAGCGCGGGCATACCAGCGGGCCTGGGTGGCGGCGTCCAGCCGGCCCACGAAGCGCACGCGTCCCTGCAACTGGCGATCTCGGGCCACCTGTGCTTCCAGCCCGGCGCGCAGCGAGCCGTCATGCGCGAGCACCAGCCGCGCCTCGGCCCAGTCCGCCGCCAGCGCGGCGAACACCGCGAGCACGCGCTGCGGCTGGTAAATGGGCTCCAGGCCGCGGTTGGCAAAAAACAGGTTTGCATCCTTCGCGCCAGGTGCCGGCGGCAGCGCTTCGAGGCCGAATGGAAAGATCATCACCTCCCCTGCGCCCAGTGCCCGCATGCGCGCCGTCATGTGCTGCGAGTCACTTGTGCACAGCGTGCAGGCCCGCAGCACGCGGCCGGTGACCCAGCGCATCAGCGCGCTGCGCCCAGGCGTGACCAGGATGTCCGAACCCCAGGCCGAGCCGGCGATGCGGGCCTGCACGCCGAACACCCGCACCGCCAGCCAGGCCAGCGTGCCGTGCGAAGTCAGGTAGTGCGGCGCCAGCCAGTCGGGCCGCACGGCTTTCAGCCAACGCGCCAGCCGCGGCAGCTGGCGCAGCAGCCCGCCATTGCCACCTTCGAACTGCATCGCATGGCCGAGCGCCAACCGGCGCTCGGCCGGCAGCAAGGCCTCGATCTCCGGCAGGAAACCGCGGCTGGAAACAGCATGCAGCTCGACCTGCTGCGACAACGCGGCCAGCGCCCGCACCCACTTCAGCAGGTGCGGGCTCTCGCCGTCGCCGATCAGCACCAGACGGAGTGGCGTTCGCAAGGGACTCACGTCACGGGCCCGGCCCAGGCGTCGTACAGCGGGCGCAGTTCGGGGAAACGTTCCAGCAGCCGCTCGTCAGCGCGCCGGCTATCGCCGACCACACGGGCCGGCCGGCCTTCGAGGATCACGAAATCCGGGAACTCCCCTCGCACAAAGCTGCCGGCACAGACCAGCGTGCCGCGGCCCAGTCTGGTGTTGGCCTCGATCAGCGAATGCGGGCCGATGAAGCTGTAGGCGCCGATCTCCACAGGCCCGGCGATCCAGCCCGGCCGCTCACCGAAGCCCGCCGCCGGCCAGCGCACGAAACCTTCGCCCATCAGCCGTGCCGAGCGGTGCGAGCTGTGGGTCACGATGGCGCAGTGGCTGGTGATCTGCACCCCCTCGCCCAGCGTGATGCCACCACTGGCTTCCAGGTAGTTGAACGGGCCGATGTAGACGTGGTCGCCCATCACCAGCTTGTCCTCGGCCTCCAGGTGCGCGGCGGGGGAGATGCGCGTGTGAGGCAGCAGCTTGCCGCCGGAGCGCTCGCCAAAGACGATGCGAAACAGCAGCGAGCGCACCAGGCGCCGGCGGCAGCGATTCAGGAAAGCATTGAACGAAGTCACGGCCGCGATTCTTCCACCACCGGCTCGGTGGCCGTGTCATCGTCCACCGGCCAGAACGCCAGTTGCAGCAAGTAGTAGCCGAAGTACAGCAGCATCGCGCCCGAAACCGCCCAGCCCGCCCCGGTCAGCCCGCCCCAGTGCAGCCCGGCCGCCAGCGCGGCCACGAAGGCCACCTGCCCCACCAACGCCAGCTTCAGCGCCCAGGCTTGCGCCTGCCAGGCCATGGTCACCACCGCCAGCGGCGCCGAGACGAAATGCAGCCCGATGTAGACCGCCAGCGCCCGCGCCAGCTCACCAGCCTCGCGCCATTCGGCCCCGAACAGCCAGGC
>NZ_VIDT01000270.1 GCF_006519715.1 Ideonella azotifigens | reverse complement strand
TGGTGTTCGCTCAGGCCGTAGCCACTCTTGATTTCCAGCGTGGTCACGCCTTCGCTCATCAGCGCCTGGGCGCGCTTGAGCGCGCTGCGCAGCAGCTCTTCGTCGGTCGCAGCACGGGTGGCGGCCACGGTGGAGCGGATGCCACCGCCGGCGCGGGAAATCTCCTCGTAGGTGGCGCCCTGCAGCCGCAGCTCGAATTCGCGCGCCCGGTGGCCGCCGTAGACCAGGTGGGTGTGGGCGTCGATCAGCCCGGGCGTGAGCACGCCGCCGGGCAATTCGATCTCGTCGTCCGCACGCAGCCTGGCCGGCAGCTCGGTTGCTGCGCCAACCCAGGCAATGCGCGCGCCTTCGGTCAGCAGCGCACCGTCTTCGATCCAGCCCCAGGGCTTGCCGGGGGCCATCGTGGCCAGGCTGGCACCCCGCCACAGGGTGCGGGGGGCGTCGGCTCGGGAAGGCAGGAAATCGGCGGGCATTCGGTCAATTCTCCAGGGCGATCCACCAGGCGCGTGGCGGGCGTGCGGCAGGCTTGAGTTGCCAGCCTTCGGTCAGCGCTGCGGGATCCTGGCCAATGGTCGATTCATCGGCCCATCCGGCAGCTTGCCATGCCAGGCTCATGGCCGGCAGGGCGAGGGTGTCAGCAGGTGTGAGCAGGGTGCAGGCCTCGGCGCAGAACAGCCCACGCCAGCGCAGTGTGCGCTGACCCGCTTCGGCTTGCCACGGGGCATCTGCCGGCCACAGGCGTCCACTGGCGGGCGCCTTCAGCATCAGGTTCAGGTCGCGCGTGGCGCCGCCCAGCAGCGTGCAGCCGGGCGGCTCACCGCCGTCGAAAGCATGCGGGTTGTCGCCGGGGCGCAGGTCGATTTGCTGGCCGCCGTGGTCCAGCCGCACGCCGTCGCCACTCAGCACCACGAACCAGCGTGCAATGCCGGGGAAGGCGGAAAACGGGCCATCGCGCTCGATGTCGGCCACGCTCAGGCGGAGTTGCCAGTCGGTGGCATCGGGCCACGCGGCGAGCTCGCGCGTCACCCCCCCACCATTGCGCCAGGGCTGTGCCGGCACGTCGTCGAAGTGCACCACCTGCAAGCGGGGAGGCGCGCAGGGAAACGCCGGGCCGTGTGCTGTCGTCATGGCGCGAACTGGCCGGTAAGCTGGTAGAGACGACCTGGGTGCACCAGGCGCGCCAGCGTGATGGCCGCGTCGCGCGTGAAGGTGCGGCGCACCATGATCAGGCAGGCGTCGGTGGCGGCCAGGTTCAGCAGGCGGGCTTCCTGCGCGGTGGCATGGCCGGCCTCGATCGAATACTGGGCCCGCCACAGCGCGGTGACCTCGAACAGGTATTGCGTGGGCGTGGTGTGCTGGAAGTCCTGAGCGAGGTAGTGGGGCGCGCAGGCCGGGTTCACATAGCGGTCCTCGCACTGCAGCGGCACGCCGTTTTCCAGGTGCACGATCAGGCTGTGGAACACCGTGTCGCCCTCGTGCAGGCCCAGCTGCGCGGCCAGTGCAGCGCCTGCCGGCTCGGGCTCCTGCAGGTGCACGATGGCCTCGTGCCGGTGGCCTCGCTCGGCAATCTCGTCCTGCAGGTTGCGAAGCGTCAGCGTGGCCGAGACCTTGTGCAGTTGCGCGGCAAACGTGCCCACGCCCTGCACGCGCTCGATCAGGCCCTCGTTTTGCAACTCCTTCAGCGCCCGGTTCACCGTCATGCGGCTCACGCCAAAGCGGGCCACCAGCTCGGCCTCGGAAGGCATCAGCACGCCCGGTGCCCAGTCGCCAGCGGCCAGGCGGTCCTTCAGGTACTGCTTGACCTGGGCATATGGCGCCAGGCCGGTTCGGGACAAAGTGGACATGGCTGCATGCTACTTGCGCCGTCTTGTCTAGACAAGTAGGATGCACCCATTCGTTCATCCTTGTTTGACGTCATCCGTCCATTGCTGGAGCTGCCATGCCCGACCTGAGCTCGCCTTCCGCTGCCACCATCGCCGGGCCCCGCCCCGTCAAGGCCCCCACCGGCACCACGCTGCACTGCCAGAACTGGCTGATCGAAGCGGCCTACCGCATGGTGCAGAACAACCTGGACCCGGAAGTGGCCGAGAACCCGGACGCGCTGGTGGTCTACGGCGGCATTGGCAAGGCGGCGCGCGACTGGGCCTCGCTGGAGCAGATCCTCGCGACGCTGCGCACGCTGAAGCCGGATGAATCGCTGCTGATCCAGAGCGGCAAGCCGGTCGGCGTGTTCCGCACCCATGAAGACGCGCCGCGCGTGCTGATCGCCAACTCCAACCTGGTGCCCAAGTGGGCCACCTGGGAACACTTCCACGAGCTGGACCGCAAGGGCCTGATGATGTATGGCCAGATGACGGCCGGCAGCTGGATCTACATCGGCAGCCAGGGCATCGTTCAGGGCACTTATGAGACCTTTGTCGAGGCCGCGCGCCAGCATTTCGAAGGCAAAGCGCAAGGCAGGTGGATCTTGACGGCGGGCCTGGGCGGCATGGGTGGCGCACAGCCGCTGGCCGCAAGCTTCGCCGGCTTCTCGTCGCTGACCATCGAATGCCAGCAAAGCCGAATCGACTTCCGGCTGCGCTCGCGTTACCTCGATGAGCAGGCCACGGACATCGACGACGCGCTGGCCCGCATGCAGAAGTACGCCGCCGAGGGCGAGGCCATCTCGGTCGGCCTGCTGGGCAATGCGGCGGACGTGCTGCCCGAGTTGGTCAGGCGCGCCAAGGCCGGTGGCGTGAAGCCGGACCTGGTGACCGACCAGACCTCGGCGCACGACCTGGTCAACGGCTACCTGCCGGTGGGCTGGAGCGTTGAGCAGTGGCGCGCTGCGCAGGCCGATGCGGTCCAGCACACCAGGCTGCGCGACACCGCGGCCCAGGGCTGCGCGGTGCACGTGCAGGCCATGCTGGACTTCCAGGCCATGGGCATCCCGACCGTGGACTACGGCAACAACATCCGCCAGGTCGCCTTCGACCAGGGCGTGAAAAATGCCTTCGACTTCCCCGGCTTCGTGCCGGCCTACATCCGCCCGCTGTTCTGCCGCGGCAAGGGCCCGTTCCGCTGGGTGGCGCTCTCGGGTGACCCGGAAGACATCCGCAAGACCGACGCGAAGATGAAGGAACTGTTCCCCGAGGACCAGGGCCTGCACCGCTGGCTGGACATGGCTGGCGAGCGCATTGCCTTCCAGGGCCTGCCGGCGCGCATCTGCTGGATAGGCCTGGGCGACCGCGATCGCGCCGGCCTGGCCTTCAACGAGATGGTGCGCAATGGCGAGTTGAAGGCGCCCATCGTGATCGGCCGCGACCACCTGGACAGCGGCTCGGTCGCCTCGCCCAACCGCGAAACCGAAAGCATGCTGGACGGCTCCGATGCCGTGTCCGACTGGCCGCTGCTGAACGCGCTGCTGAGCACCGCAGGCGGCGCGACCTGGGTCAGCCTGCACCACGGCGGTGGCGTCGGCATGGGCTACTCGCAGCATGCCGGCGTGGTCATCGTTTGCGACGGCACCGAAGCGGCCGACAAGCGCATTGCCCGCGTGCTGTGGAACGACCCGGCCACCGGCGTGATGCGCCACGCCGACGCTGGCTACGAGATCGCCCGCCAATGCGCCCGCGAGCACCACCTGAACCTGCCGATGCTGGGCTGAACTGACATGACGAGCGAACTGACCCTGACCCCCGGCGCACTGACGCTGGAACAACTGCAAGCCCTGCATGCCGGTGGCGTGACGCTGAAGCTGGACGACGCTGCGCGCCCGGCCATTCGCGCCAGCGCTGCGGTGGTGCAAGCCGCTGCCGCGGGTGACGCGCCGGTCTACGGCGTGAACACCGGCTTTGGCAAGCTGGCCAACAAGCGCATCAGCAACGAAGACCTGGCGTTGCTGCAACTGAACCTGATCCGCTCGCATTCGGTGGGCGTGGGCGAGCCGTTGCAGCCTTCGGTGCTGCGACTGATGCTGGCGACCAAGGCGGCCAGCCTGGCGCGTGCGCACTCGGGCGTGCGCGAGGTGGTGATCGACACGCTGCTGGCCGTGCTCAACGCCGGCCTCGTGCCCTACGTGCCCAGCCAAGGCTCGGTGGGTGCTTCTGGCGACCTGGCCCCGCTGTCGCACATGACGCTGGCGCTGCTGGGCGAAGGCGAGTTCCTGGTGGACGGCAAGCGTGTGCATGCCGCGGGTGTGCTGACCGATGCGGGCATCGAACCGCTGGTGCTGCAAGCCAA
This sequence comes from Ideonella azotifigens, assembly GCF_006519715.1. Lineage (GTDB taxonomy): Bacteria > Pseudomonadota > Gammaproteobacteria > Burkholderiales > Burkholderiaceae_C > Ideonella > Ideonella azotifigens. Next base: position 2,726 of record NZ_VIDT01000270.1, on the reverse strand, counting down.
GGAAGGCCTGGCGCTGATCAACGGCACGCAGACCTCGACCGCGCTGGCGCTGCACGGCTTGTTCGCCTTCGAGCCGGTGCTGGAAGCGGCGCTGGTCATCGGCGCATTGACGGTGGACGCCGCGCGCGGCTCCGACGGCCCGTTCGACCCGCGCATCCATGCGCTGCGCGGCCAGCCCGGCCAGATCGACGTGGCGCAGTACTACCGGGCCTTGCTGGCCGGCAGCGCGATCCGCGCGTCGCACGAAGAAGGCGACGACCGGGTGCAGGACCCGTACTGCCTGCGCTGCCAGCCGCAAGTCGTTGGCGCCTGCCTGGACCAGCTGCGCCATGCCTCGCTGGTGCTGGTGCGCGAAGCCAATGCGGTCACCGACAACCCGCTGGTGTTCCCGGAAGACGGCGCCATGATTTCCGGGGGCAACTTCCACGCGGAACCGGTGGCCCTCGCGGCCGACGCGATGGCCGTGGCCATCGCCGAAGTGGGCGCCATCGCCGAGCGCCGCATCGCGATGCTGATCGACGCCAGCGTCTCGCGCCTGCCGGCCTTCCTCAGCGCCGACGCCGGCCTGAACAGCGGCTTCATGATCGCCCATGTCACCGCCGCGGCGCTGGCCAGCGAAAACAAGTCGCTGGCCCACCCGGCCAGCGTCGACAGCCTGCCCACCAGCGCGAACCAGGAGGACCACGTTTCGATGGCCACCTTCGCCGCGCGCCGCCTGCAGCCTATGGTGGCCAACGTCTCGCACATCCTGGGCATCGAGTTGCTGGCCTCGGCCCAGGCGATCGAATTCCTGCGTCCGCTGCAAAGCTCGGTGGTGCTGGAATGGGTGCACGCGCTGCTGCGCCAGCACAGCGCTGCGATGCCCACCGACCGCTACCTCGCCCCCGAGATCGAACGTGCAACCACGCTGGTCCGCAGCGGCGAAGTGGGCAGCGTGCTGCGCACCTTGCCGGGCCTGCCGGCGTTGTGGGTGCCGGCGTAAGCGCCCGCCGCTGTCATCAAGCTGCCGCAACTCGCGGCAAGCATGGCGGGTTGTCCTTCCAGGAATGCCCGCCATGTCCAGCCTCATCCTGCCTCGTCGCCGCCTGCTGATCGCTTCTGCCGCACTGAGCGGTGGCGGCCTGAGCGGCATCCTCGCGCACGCCCAGGCGCCGGCCGCGATCACGCGGGACGCGGCGCGGCCGAACTTTCCCTCCGGCGTTCAGAGCGGTGATGTGCTGGCGGACCGCGGCATCGTCTGGGCGCGTGCCGACCGGGCGGCGCGTTTGTGGGTCGAATGGGACACCACGCCGACCTTTGCCAACGCGCGCCTGCTGCGTGGCCCGTACGCGCTGGAAGCGACCGACTTCACTGCCCGCATTGACCTGACGGGGCTGCCGGCCGGGCAGGGGATCTTCTACCGCGTGCAATGGGAAGACCTGGCTGGCGGCACGCGCTCCGAGCCCATGGTGGGCCGCTTCCGCACCGCGCCCGCCTCTCGCAGGGACATCCGTTTCCTGTGGTCCGGCGACGCCGTGGGCCAGGGCTTTGGCATCAACGGCGACCTGGGCGGCATGACGATTTACGAGGCCATGCGCAAGCGCGAGCCGGACTTCTTCATCCACAGCGGCGACACCATCTACGCCGACGGCCCGCTGCAGGCCGAGCTGAAAGCGTCTGACGGCAGCACCTGGCGCAATACCGTGCTGACCGAAGAGAAGAGCAAGGTCGCCGAGACGCTGAAGGAGTATCGCGGCGCGCACCGCTACAACCAGCTCGATGACAACCAGCGCCGCTTCGCCGCCGAGGTCATGCAGCTCTGGCAGTGGGACGACCACGAGGTGACCAACAACTGGTCGGACTCGAAGGACGTTTCGGGTGACCCGCGCTACACCGAGAAGAACGTCGCGCTGCTGACCGCGCGCGGCGCGCGCGCCTTCCTCGAAAACGCGCCGATGCGCTGGTTCGCCCAGGAGGAAGAGCAGCGCGTGTACCGCCGCATTCCCTACGGCCCGCTGCTGGACGTGTTCGTGATCGACATGCGCAGCTACCGCGGCGCCAACAGCTTCAACCTTCAGCCCACGCTGGACGCGTCCTCCGCCTTCCTCGGCCCGCAGCAAATGGCCTGGCTGCGTGACGGCTTGAAGGCCAGCCGCGCGACCTGGAAGGTGATCGCGGCCGACATGCCCATCGGCCTGCTGGTGCCGGACGGCAAGGACGCCCAGGGCCGCGACAAGTTCGAGGCCGTGGCCAATGGCGACGGCCCGGCGCTGGGCCGCGAGCTGGAGATCGCGCAGCTGCTGTCCTTCATCAAGCACCAGCGCATTCGCAACACCGTGTGGCTGACGGCCGATGTGCACTACACGGCCGCCCATCACTACGACCCGAACCGCGCGCAGTTCCGGGACTTCGACCCGTTCTGGGAATTCGTCAGCGGCCCGCTGAATGCAGGTACCTTTGGGCCGAACCCGCTGGACAACACCTTCGGTCCCGAGCTGCGCTACGTCAAGGCCCCGGCGCCCGGCCAGAGCAACCTGCCGCCCAGCGCCGGCCTGCAGTTTTTCGGCGAGGTGCAGATCGACGGCAGGAGCGCGGCGATGACGGTGCACCTGCGCGACATGCGTGGCGAGTCGCTGTGGCAGACGACGCTGGCGCCGCAGCGCATCTGAGGCTCAGTTCGGCAAGCTGGCGCTCAGGCGGCCGACCTCGATGCCGTTCCAGTTGCGCAGCGTGACGCTGCGCAGCGG
>NZ_VIDT01000027.1 GCF_006519715.1 Ideonella azotifigens | reverse complement strand
TCTCCCGCCCTGCATGCAAGCTGCCGAACCGATCGAAATCCTGCGCACCCGCCGCCTGCGCCTGCGCCAGTTCACCCCCGCCGATGCCGGCCTGGTGGTCGCCTTGTTGAACAGCCCAGGCTGGCTGCGCTACATCGGTGACCGGGGGGTGCGGGACATTGCCCAGGCGCGTGACTGGATGGCCTGCCGGCTGCTGAACCACTACGCCGAGACCGGCCACGGCTTCTGGGCCGTGGAGCGGCTGGACGATGGCGCGCCGGTGGGACTGTGCGGCCTGATCCACCGCGAAGGCCTGCCGGTGCCGGACCTGGGCTACGCGCTGCTGCCGGAACAAGAGGGCCAGGGCTTTGCGCGCGAAGCCGCCGCGGCCTGCCTGGTGCACGGCCACCAGGTGCTGAAGATGCCACGCATCCTGGCCATCACCTCGCCGGAGAACCTGGCCTCGGCTCGGGTGCTGGCGCACATCGGCATGCAAGAGATCGGCAACGTGCGGCTGCCGAACGATCCGCCCGACGCACCGCCGCTGCGCCTGTTCGAGTCGCTGGCCTGAGCGGGTCCCGCCCCCTTACTTCCCTTACTTCTTCGCGCGCAGCTTGCCCAGCTCGGCCTGGGTCTGCTGCCAGAGTTCCATGCCGACGGTGGTGGCAATGCCGGCGTTCACGCGTGTGAGCTTGTCGCGCATGCGGGCGGCCTCGGTGGCACTCAACTCGTTGATCACCATGCCCTTGGCTTTCAGGTCATTCAATGCACGGCTGGCCTCGGCGCGGGTGTCCTGGCGCTCGAAGTTGCGGCTGGCGATGGCCGCATCGCGCAGGATCTTCTGCTCGGCCGGCGACAGCGTGTCCCACCACTTGCGGCTGACGGTGACGATCCACGGGCTGTAGACGTGGTTGGTGATGCTGAGGTACTTCTGCACCTCGAAGAACTTGCTCGACAGGATGGTGTTGAACGGATTCTCCTGCCCGTCCACGGCCTTGGTTTCCAGCGCGCCGAACAGCTCGGAGAACGGCAGCGGCACGGCATTGGCACCCAGCAGCTTGAAGCTGTCGAGGTAGACGTTGTTCTGCATCACGCGCAGCTTGATGCCGTCCAGGTCTTCGAGCTTCTGCACCGGGCGCTTGCTGTTGGTCAGGTTGCGAAAGCCGTTTTCCCAGTAGGCCAGGCCGACCAGGCCTTTGTCGGTCAGCTTGTCCATCACCTGCTTGCCGACCGGGCCGTCCAGCACCGCGTCGGCCTCCTTCGCGTCGTTGAACAGGAAGGGCGTGTCCCACAGCGCCATTTCCTTGGCCGTGCCCACCAGCGTGGCGGTGGAGCCGACCATCATTTCCTGCGCGCCGCCGATCAGCGCCTGCTGCATCTGCGTGTCAGGCCCCAGCGCGGCAGCGCCGATGGCGCGCACCTTGAGCTTGCCGCCGGAGGCCTTGTCGACCTGCTCGGCAAAGAACTTCGCTGCCCGGCCCTGGTTGCTCTGCTCGTTGAGCCCGTAGCCGAAGCGGATCAGCCGCGGCTTGATGTCTTGCGCCATCGCGGCGAACGAAGCCAGACCCAAGCTGGCGGCAATGCCGACGGCGAGCACCGAGCGGCGAACAGAACAGCGAACTGCATGCATGCGAATTTCTCCAGAAGGAAGGTCAGCGCAGCCAATGCATCGGCGCGATGACCAGCTGCGGGAAAACGACGAACAGCGTCAGGATCACCAGGTAGGTGAACAGGAACGGGTTCACGCCCTTGATGACCTGGTGCAGCGACAGCCGGCCGACGCCGGCCACCACGTTCAGCACCGTGCCGACCGGCGGCGTGATCAGCCCGATGGCGCCGTTGAGCACGAACATCAGCCCGAAATACACCGGATCGATGCCGGCCTTGACGGCAATGGGCAGCATCACCGGCGCGAAGATCAGGATGGTGGGCGTCAGGTCCAGCGCGGTGCCGATGACGACCAGCGCGACCATCATCACTGCCATCAGCAGGCGCGGGCTGTCGACCAGCGTGCCCAGGCTGGCCGTGAGCACGCTGGGCAGGTCGGCCAGCGTGATCATGTAGCTGGCGACCTGCGCGCCGGCGCACAGGAACATCACGATGGCGGTGGTTCGGGCCGCGCGCACCAGCACGCCGTACAGCTCGGCCAGCTTCATTTCGCGGTGTACGAGAAATGCCACCAGCAGCGCATAGACCGCCGCCACAACAGCAGCCTCGGTCGGCGTGAAATAGCCGCTCTTCATGCCGCCGATGATGATGACCGGCATCAGCATGGCCCAGAAGGCCCGCACCGTGGCCTTGACACGCTCGGCCATCGGCAGGGCAGGGTCGGCCGGCAGCGGCGTGCGGCGCAGCACCCATTTCCACGCCAGGATCAGCCCGGTGCCCATCACCAGCCCGGGCACGATGCCGGAGACGAACAGCGCCGAGATCGAGGTGTTGGTCGTCACGCCGTAGATCACGAAAGGCATGGACGGCGGGATGATGGGCGCGATGATGCCGCCCGAGGCGATCAGCCCGGCCGAGACCGGCAGCGGGTAGCCGCGCTCGCGCATCATCGGCAGCAGGATGGTGGCCAGCGCGGCAGTGTCGGCCAGCGCCGAGCCGCTCATGCTGGCCATCAGCACCGCGGCGCCAATGGCGACAAAACCCAGCCCGCCGCGGATGTGACCGACCCAGGCCTGCGCCATGTCGATGATGCGCCGGCTGATGCCGCCGCTGTTCATCAGCTCGCCCGCAAGGATGAAAAACGGCACCGCCAGCAGCGGGAAGCTGTCCACGCCCGCGACCAGGTTCTGGGCCAGCAACTGGGTGTCCCAGAAGCCCAGCACCCAGGCCATGCCGGCACCGGTGAGCACCAGCGCCAGCGCCATGTTCATGCCGATGCCCATCAGCAGCAGCATGCCGCCGCAGAAGACGGCCAGGGCCTGGGCTTCAGGTGTCATGGTGCTCACTCCACTTCCGCGTCATGGCCCAGCGCCAGCGGCGCATTGCGCAGCAGCTCGGCCAGCGCCATCACGCCAATGGCCATTGCGCACAGCAGGGCCGGCAGCGGCAGCAAGGCATTCGGGTAGCCCAGCACGACCGAGCGGCTGGCCCAGCCGACGCTGACCTGCTGCCACGCGCCCCAGCCCAGCAGCACGCAGGCGAAGACGACCAGCAGCCGGATCAGCGCGGCCATCAGCACCAGTGCGCGCGGCCGCTGCTGCAGCAGGCCCAGCAGGCTGGTGAAGGCCATGTGCTCGCCGCGCGGGTAGGCGGCCGTGGCACCGATGAAGACCAGCCAGACGAACAGCAGGCGCGACAGCTCTTCGCTGGCGGCAATGCCGTTGCCAAAGCCATAGCGCAGCACCACGTTGACAAAGACCGACAGCGCCATCACGGCCAGGCAGGCAGCCATCGCGCCCTGCAGCAGGCGCTGGAACGCGGAGGTGGGAGGCGATGAAACGGGCGGCGAAGAAGAAGAAGTGTTCATTCAGTGGTTCCGGCATGCAGCCACGCACTGGCCTGCTGCTGAAGCTCGGCCAGCTTCGCGGTGGCGTCCAGGGTCAACACACGCGGCTCGCCGACCGGGGGTTCCAGCGTGGCGAACTGGCTGTCGACCAGGCTGGCCGAGAAGAAATGCGCGCTGCGGTTGGCGACACGGGCCAGCGCAGCGTCGCGGTCAATCTGCAGATACAGGAAGGCCAGACCCGGGCGGGCTGCGCGCAAGCGCTCGCGGTAGGCCATTTTCAATGCCGAACAAGTCAGCACCACGCCTTGCGGATGTTGTTGCAACAGCGCGGCCAGCCGGTCCAGCCAGCCCTGGCGATCGGCATCGGTCAAGGCAATGCCTTGCGCCATCTTGGCCCGGTTGGCCTCGCCGTGGAAATCGTCGCCCTCGATCAGCGGCAGTCCTTCGGCCTGCGCCAGCGCAGCGCCGACGCTGGACTTGCCGCAGCCGGCAACGCCCATCACGACCACGCTGGGCAGGCTTGTTGAAGAGATAGCGCTGTCCATTGGAATGAGGAGGAAGGTGAAGGCATTCGCCTGGGAAAATGTAGATTGCTGCTTGCTGATGGACAGCGCTATCCTAAAACTGCGGCACCGCGTATTGCCTCCGTGTTTTCCCGTGGCGCGGTACCGTCAGTGACTTCTCCCTTTTGCCCACGGTCTGCCCACTCTTCATGAACCTGCCTGCTGCCAAACGTCGCCGCGCCACCGGCCGTGTCACGCTGAACGACGTGGCGCTGGCCGCCGGTGTCAGTCCGATCACCGTTTCGCGGGCCTTGCGCGGGGAACGCGCGGTCGACCCCGAGCTGGTGGCCAGGGTGCGCGAAGCGGCCGACAAGCTGGGCTACATGCCGGACCCGGCCGCCCGCGCGCTGGCCTCGCGCCACAGCACGCATGTGGCGGTGCTGATCCCGCTGCTGAGCAACGCCTTGTTCGTCGACCTGCTGGAGGCCGTGCAGCGCACGCTGCGCCCTGCCGGCTACCAGGTGCTGATCGGCGTGACGCACTACGACGAGGCCGAAGAGGAGCAGCTGCTGCGCGAACAGTTGCTGCACCGCCCAGCCGGCGTGTTGGTGACCGGGCTGGAGCGCCGGGCCGGCACACGCGCCCTGATCGCCAGCAGTGGCGTGCCATGTGTGCACCTGATGGAGACTGCGCAGGCCCCAGGGCTGCATTGCGTGGGCTTTTCACAGCATGCGGCCGGCATGGCGATGACCCGGCATTTGCTGGGCCGCGGCCGACGCCGCATTGCCTTTGCCGCGGCCCAGCTGGACGCCCGCACGCTGCAGCGCCTGGCCGGTTGGCGCGACGCCCTGACCGAGGCCGGGCTTTACGAACCCACGCTGGAATGGCTGAACCCGGCGCCGTCGTCCATTGCTTTGGGCGGACGCATGTTCGAGCAGATCATTGGCCAGCGGCCGGCGGTCGATGCGATCTTCTTCTGCAACGACGACCTGGCCCAGGGCGCCTTGCTGGCGGCCTTGCGGCTGGGTGTGAAAGTGCCGGAGCAGGTGGCAGTGGCCGGTTTCAACGACCTCACGGGCAGCGACCAGATGCTGCCGCCCTTGACCAGCGTGCGCACGCCACGCGGCGAGATTGGCGAGGCGGCAGCGGCCATGCTGCTGGCCTTGATGCGCGGCCAGCCGGTGGCGCGGCCGGCCATCGACCTGGGTTTCACGCTGGTGCCGCGGTCCAGCACCTGAAGCTGGCGCACGCGTTCAGCGTTCAGGTCAGCTTGCGCAGGAAGCGGTGAAACGCAGCGTCGATGTGGCGCGGCGGTTGTTCGGCCGCGAGCGCGGCGGCAATGCGGCGTTCCAGCACCGGTTGCAGGCAGGCCGGCACGTCGCCAATGTCGTGCAGCATGCGCAGCAAGGTGCTGATCTGGGCCCGGCCGGGGCTGACAAAGTGCAGCGGCGTCTGGTCACCGATCAACGCACGGATTTCAGCAATGGGCGAGCCGGCGGAGACGACACCCCATTCGGTCGGCGCGAGATCGTGCAGGTCACCCACAGGGTCGGCCCACAGGAAATAAGCCCACTGCGGCGCCACCGGGTCAAACGCGGGATCAAAAGCGGCACGGCGCCGCGCCGAGACCGGCGCGTGGTCACACAGCTTCATGGCCAAGGCGCGCCAGCGCACCGGTTGGGCAACGGCGAGCGCAGTGGTGGGCCAGGTCGAGTTGTCGGGCATGCTCATGGATGTCTCCTTCCCCGGTGGTCCCTAGAAGTTGTTCGGCACAAGAGACAACAAGCTTGAGCCAGCACCTATCGGGAATGTGATTTTGTTCCGCAAGCCCTAGTTTGTCAGTGGGGCTACTGTGGAGACGACATGACAAATCACGACGTTTGATCAATGAAATCCAGCTTTTTGCACCGGCAAGGTGCTTAAACAGCAGACCCAGGGGCTTGCGCCCAGTTCCGCTGCGCCGCATGCCCTGCCACCGCAGCCAGCGTCCTGGTGCTGGAAAAGTGGTGCGACAGGCCGGTCACCGGGTCGACAAAAGCCAGCTCGCGGGCCAGCAATTGCAAAGGCCGGCTGAAGTCCGGCGCCTCGCCGGGGGCCGGTTCGGCATGCAGCACCGGGTACAGCGTGTCATGCAACAGCGGCAGGCCGAGCGCGTTCATGTGCACCCGCAGCTGGTGGGTGCGGCCGGTGAGCGGCCGCAAACGGTAGTGGGCCAACGCGGCATCGCCCGCCAGGCTGCCCAGGCATTCGATGCACGTCTCGGCATTGGGCTCGCCTCCGGTTTCCTGCATCAGCATGTGGTGCGCGGCCGGGGCGATGCGGCTGCGGCGCTGCAATGGAAAACGCAAGCTTTTTGACGCTGGCGCCACCGCTTCGTAGACCTTGTGGACCGCGCGCTCGCGAAACAGCGCCTGGTAGGCGGCGCGCGTAGCCGGCTCGATGCAAAAGACCACCACGCCTGCCGTCTCGCGGTCCAGCCGGTGGATGGGCGTGAGGCTGTCCAGCCCCAGCGACTGCTGCAGCCGGGCCAGCAAGGTGTGCCTGGCGTAGCGGCCGACCGGTGACATCGGCAGGAAGTGCGGCTTGTCGACCACCACCAGGTGGTGGTCGCGGTACAGCAGCTCGGCTTCGAACGGGATCTCGACCTCGTCTGCCACCTCGCGCCAGTACCAGACCAGCGCCGCCGGGCCGTGGCGGGACGGTGTGTACGGTGCCGCTGGCGCAAGCGGCTGGCCCTGGCCATCCAGCACCAGGCCCTGGTCCATGCGGCGCGCCCAGTCGGCTTCGCTGAGCACCGGCAGGCGCTCGGCCAGGAAAGCCAGCAGGCTGGGCCAGCGGCCGCCATGCGGCAGGGCCACGCAACTGGCCGGCACACCGGCACGCGGCAAGGGTCGCCAGGAGGGCTTTGGGCGGGTCATGTCATGCCATTGTCCGAACTAACGTGGTCCGTCAAGGCACAGGTGTGTGGACAAGTTTTGAACAAGCACCCGGTTATCCACCGACCTGGGCGCAAGACCCATCTTGTTGTAGATGAGCCATTGGCCAATACCGGGTCCCCCACACAGGGTTATGGCCTTTGCAAGCCATTGATTAAAAACGGAAAAACCGGCTTGTCCACAGAAACAGCCGCCCTCTACTATGACTTCCAGATTTAAAGATTGAAAGACAAGAGGAATAACAGGTCCCTCCCTTTTTCTATGGGCCAGCCCCCTCCCTGGGTTCCGAACAGCCGCTTGGAGAAGGCCTTGAGGCATCAGACCACCCGGTCCGCTCGCTCAAGACGAAAAAAAGCCGCCTGAATCCGAAGATCCGGCGGCTGGCGCGCGGTCAAGCTGGGCTGAATGCGCTTGGGATGAAAAAGCCGGTGGCTTTCAGCTCAGGGTTTGAAGCTGATCGAGCTGGCAACAAAGCGCAGCGACTTGCCGTCCTGGCCACGCACCACGGTCACCGGCAGGTTGCCCAGGCTGGGCGCCAGCCAGACCTCGATGTCGCCGTCCACCGCAGTGCTTTGCAGCCGCACCGTCTCGACCGACTTGCCATTGACCTGCACCGGGGTGGCCACAGCCTGGCTGAAACGGTGCTGGACGACACTTTTGCCGTTGGTGACGGGCATGGGCTTGCCAACCGCCTGCAGGCCCAGGAAGGCCAGCTGGAAGGACAGCACGTTCATGTCCTGCATGCCGGGCTCCAGCGCTGCGGTCTTGAGCTTGTCGAGCCGGCCGTAGTGCAGCAGGCCGGCGGCCCGGTCGAACTGGGCGACGTTGCGCGGCTTGGGGTCGCCGACCTCCAGGTCTTCGTACAGTTCCGGCACCAGCCCGGCTTCGCCGACGGTGCCGTGGCTGACATAGCGGCGGTTCTTGAAGGCCAGCGGCAGCTTCAGCTCGGTGCTCAGCGTGTAGCGCTTGCCGTCCAGCCGCCAGTGCTGTTCGGCGTCCAGCGTCAGCGGGCCCCAGCTCACCTGGTAGAGCAGGTCGGCGCTTTGCGGCAGCGAGGAAGGGCTGGACGAGCCTGTGGCGGCCATGCCTGGCAGGCTGCCGGCTGTGCCGGCCAGCGCGGCCAGCCAGCCCAGCACCTGGCGGCGGGACGCGGTGGGCCGGGAAGAAAAGGAAAAGGAAGAAGAAGAGGAGGAGGGCAGAAACAGTGACACGAGGTCTCCAATCGTTCCGAGCACAACGGCAGTGCGCGCCGGCTTGTTGACCGCCGGCCGGGCTGCCGTGTTCCGGGGCTCAGCCCGGTTCGCGGGTGTTGCGCTTGTCCAGGTAGGCGGTGTGCGGGTCCAGCGAGCTGCGCTTGCCGATGTCCTGCAGGTGGTTTTCCAGCCAGCCGGTGGCGGCCTTGCGGCCCAGTTCGCACAGCAGGTTCAACAGCCGCGGGTCGCTGTTGAGCTTGCTGGACGCACCGAACTGGGCGAGGCCTGCCTCGTCGGACACGCGGTGCAGCCGCAAGGCCTTGTAGCGGCCCAGGTCCACCCGGCGTTCGTCGACCAGGCGCTGCACGAAGGCGATGGCGCGCATTTCGGCGACCAGGCTGGCGTTGAAGGTGATCTCGTTGAGCCGGTCCTGGATCTCCAGCGCGGTGCCGGGAATGCCTTCGCGCACCAGCGGGTTGATCTGCACCAGCAGCAGGTCGCTGGTGACGGTGCCGTAGATCAGCGGCCACAGGCTGGGGTTGCCGGCAAAGCCGCCATCCCAGTAGGGCTCGCCATCGACCAGCACGGTGCGGCTGGTCTGCGGCAGGCAGGCCGAGGCCATCAAGGCCTCGATGCTCAGTTCGTCCCCCTTGAAGATGCGCGGCTGGCCGGTGCGCACCGAAGTGGCGGTGATGTAGACCCGCACTGGGCCGCGCTGGATGGCGGGGAAGTCCACATGGCGGGCGACGATGTCGCGCAGCGGGTCCAGCCCGAACGGGTTCAGCTGGGCGGGGCTCCACAGGTGCAAAAAGGCCTGGGTGCCGGCAAAGCCTGGCCACTGCGCAGGGTTGAACATCCACGCTGGCCACTGGAAGCTGCCGGGTAGCGTGCTGGCGCCCATGCAACCCGGGTTGCCGCTGACGGCCTGCCAGAAGCTGCGCAAGGCTTCGCGCGCGCCGTTGGCGCCGCCATGGGCGTAGCCGGTGGCCAGCACGGCGGCATTCATGGCACCGGCGCTGGTGCCGGAGATGCCGTCCGGCACCAGGCGGCCGTCTTCCAGCAGGGCGTCCAGCACGCCCCAGGTGAAGGCGCCGTGGGAACCGCCGCCTTGCAGCGCCAGGTCGATCTTGCGGGCGTTCTGGCCGGGTGGGGCCTTGCGGTGGCTGGCGCGTGGCTTTGGCGGCGATTTCCGCGCGGGCGCAGCAGGCTCGGCAGACATGTCGCCCAGGGCGGCGAGGGGGCGGACCGGTTCAGGCAAGCTCATGCGAAGGTGCTTTGGCAAGCAGGCAAGGAGGTTGCGGGCCAGTATGGCGGCAAGACCTTGCCACTGCAAAATTGGATCGGCACCGATTGTTTGTCATCCAAGTTTGTAAGATGCAGAGCCCGGTGTTGGACCCCGGCCTGCGCGGTCAAGTTTTGTAAAGCAGATCGCCTGCGTGAGGCGCAGCGGCAGTGGCGCGGAACTGGCGGGCCGGTTTTGGCTCCTTCCCTGGGTTTTGAAGCAGTTCTCGATCAAGGCCGGCTCCTCACAAGGAGGCCGGCCTGATGTGTTTTTGAAGCAGGCAGCATGAAAAAAGCAAGCGTGGTCTGGTGGCTGGTGGCCGTGGCGGTGGGAGCCGGCGGTTTTTTCTGGTGGCGGTCCCATTCGGCGGCCGCTGCCAAGGCCGCGGAAGCGCAGGCCAGCCGCGGCCCGGCGCCTCAGGCGGTCACGGTGTTCACCGCGCAGCAGCGCGACATGCCTGTCACGCTCGATGCTTCGGGTACCGTGGTGCCGCTGACCACCGTCGAGGTCCGGCCGCAGCTCTCCAGCACGGTCAGCCGCGTGGCGATCAAGGAAGGCCAGTTCGTCAAGCAGGGTGAGCTGCTGTTCACTTTCGACGACCGCAGCGACCAGGCCAATGTCGACAAGGCCCAGGCTACCGTGCTGCACGACCGGGCGACGCTGGCCGACCTGGCCCGACAGCTCAAGCGCAACCAGGAGCTGAAGGCGCAGAACTTCATCTCGCAAGGCGCGCTGGACACGCTGCAGTCCCAGTACGACGCGCAGAAGGCGCTGCTGGCGTCCGACGAAGCCGCCGTGCGCGGCGCCCAGGTCAGCGCCGGCTACGGCAGCCTGCGCGCGCCGATGGCCGGCCGCACCGGCGCGATTGCGGTGCACCCGGGCAGCCTGGTGTCGCCGACCGGTGATGCGCTGGTCACCATCAGCCAACTGGACCCGATTGGCGTGAGCTTCACGGTGCCCGAGGCCCAGTTGCCGGCGCTGCTGTCCGAAGGCAGTGCCGGCGTGATCGGCGCTTCGCTGAAGGTGGCCAGGCCGGCGACCGTGACCGCGCAGCGCGAGCTGATCGACGGCAAGGTGGCCTTCATCGACAACACGGTGGACCCGACCAGTGGCACGATCAAGCTGAAGGCCGAGGTGGCGAACGCCAGGCAGCTGCTCTGGCCCGGCCAGTACGTGTCGGTGCAGCTGACGTTGGCCACGCTGAAGGGCGTGACGGTGGTGCCGCAGTCTGCGCTGATCCTCAGCGGCGCGGACCGCAGGGCCTATGTGGTCGACCCCGAAGGCAAGGCCCAGCTGCGCGACCTGAAGCTGCGCTACGCGAGCGGCGAGTTCGCGGTGGTCGAAGGCATCAAGCCCGGCGAGAAGGTGGTGATGGAAGGCAAGCAGAACCTGCGGCCTGGCACGCCGGTGAAGGTGTCTGCGCCGGCCAAGGCGGGGGCTGCGTCTGACGCTGCTTCCGGTGCTGCTCCCTTGTCAGCCCCCGCTTCCGGCGCCTGAACATGACCTTCGCCGAGACTTTCATCCGCCGCCCGGTGATGGCGGTGCTGCTGAACCTGGCCGTGGTGCTGGGTGGTGTGATCGCGCTGAACAAGATCCCGGTCGCGGCGCTGCCCAGCTACGACACGCCGGTCATCAACGTCAGCGCCTCGTTGCCGGGCGCAGCGCCCGAGACCATGGCCAGCTCGGTTGCGCTGCCGCTGGAAAAGCAGTTCTCGACGATTGCCGGCCTGTCGGTGATCAGCTCGTCCAGTTCGCTGGGCAGCACCTCGCTGACGCTGGAGTTCGACGCCTCGAGGCCGATCGACGCGGCCGCGCTGGACGTGCAGGCCGCGCTGTTCCGTGCCCAGCGCAGCCTGCCCACCGAGATGACCACGCCGCCCAGCTACCGCAAGGTGAACCCGGCCGATGCGCCGGTGCTGCTGGTGGCGCTGACCTCGCCGTCGATCTCGCTGAGCGACCTGAACGACTATGCCGAGAACCTGATCTCGCCCAGCCTGTCGACCATCGAAGGCGTGGCCCAGGTCTCGATCTTCGGCCAGAGGCGCTACGCCGTGCGCCTGGAAGTGGACCTGGACAAGCTGGCCGAGCGCGACCTGACACTGGAAGAGCTGCGCACCGCGCTGGCCTCGGCCAATGCCAACACGCCGGTCGGCACGCTGGAAGGCCCGCGCCAGACGCTGACGGTGCAGGCCAACAAGCAGCTGATGAATGCGGCCGCCTGGCGCAACGTGATCGTCGCGACCAAGACCAGCCTGCCGGTGCGGCTGAGCGACGTGGCGCGGGTCGAGGACAGTTTCGAAACGGTGAAGACCTATGCCGAGCTGAATGGCGAGCCGTCCATCACGTTGGCCGTGCAGCGCCAGCCGGACGCCAACACCGTGGAGGTGGTGGACCGTGTGCGGGCGATGCTGCCGCGCTTCGAGCAGCAGCTGCCGGCCTCGGTGAAGATGACGCCGGTCAACGACCGCTCCCGCTCGGTGCGCGAGGCCCTGCACGACGTGTTCCTGACGCTGGCGCTCACGGTGGTGCTGGTGGTGCTGGTGATCTTCCTGTTCCTGCGCCGGCTCTCGGCCACGGTGATCCCTGCGCTGTCGCTGCCCGTCTCTCTGGTGGGCGCGGTGGGCCTGCTGCAGGCCCTGGGCTACAGCCTGGACAACATCTCGCTCTTGGGCATCACGCTGGCCGTGGGCCTGGTGGTGGACGACGCGATCGTGATGCTGGAGAACATCGTGCGCCACGTGGAAGACGGCATGGCGCCGTTTGACGCGGCGATCCGTGGCGCGCGCGAGATGAGCTTCACCATCCTGTCGATCTCGGTCTCGCTGGTGGCGGTGTTGATCCCGATCTTCTTCATGCCGGGCGTGATCGGCCTGCTGTTCCACGAGTTCGCGGTCGTGGTCGGGCTGTCCATCCTGGTGTCGGCGGGCGTTTCGCTGACGCTGGTGCCGATGCTGTGCAGCCGCTACCTGAAGCACGAGGAGCATCACGAGGAAGGCGCGTTGGGCCGCACTTTCGAGCGCGGCTTCACCGCGCTGCAGAACTTCTATGCCCGCACGCTGGACTGGGCACTGGGCCACAGCTGGCTGATGGGCGGCGTGGCGCTCGGTTCGCTACTGCTGACGCTGTACATGTTCGCGGTCATGCCCAAGGGCTTTTTCCCCGAGGAAGACATTGGCCAGATGCAGGTCAGCACCGAAGCTTCGGAAGACATTTCCTTCGAGGCGATGAAGGCCTTGCAGCTGCAGGCAGTGGCGATCTTCCGGGCCGACCCTTCCGTCGCCACCGTCTCGTCCTTCCTCAGCGGCGGCAACTCGGGCCGCATGTTCATCAACCTGAAGCCGCGCAATGAGCGCCCTGCGATGGGCCAGGTGGTCGAAGGCCTGCGCAAGAAGCTGCGCAGCGTGGCCGGCATCCAGGTCTTCATGCGGCCGGTGCAGAACCTGCAGCTGGGTGGCAGGCAGAGCAAGGCGCGTTACCAGTACACGCTGCAAAGCGTCAGTGCCGACGCGTTGACCGAATGGGCTGGCAAGCTGGAGGCCAGCCTGCGCAACGAGGAAGGCTTCCGTGACGTCACGTCCGACGCGCAGAACCGCGGCCTGCAGGCCTCGCTGGACATCGACCGTGACAAGGCCAACCTGCTGGGCGTCCAGATCGCCGATGTGCGCAGTGCGCTCTACAGCGCCTTCGGCGAGCGCCAGGTATCGACCATGTATGGCCCGTCCAACAGCTTCTACGTGATCATGGAAGCCGAGGAACACGACCGGCGTTTCGAGGATGCGTTCGACAAGATCCGGCTGCGCAGCAAGGCCGGTGGCTTGGTGCCGCTGTCGGCCGTGGCCACCGTCAAGCGAGACCTGGGACCCACGGCCGTGAACCACCAGGGCCAGCTGCAGGCGGTGACGATCTCGTTCAACCTCGCACCCGGCATGCCGCTGGGCGACGCGACAAGGCGCATCACCCAGGTCACGCAGGAGCTGCACCTGCCGCCGACGCTGATCGGCACCTACGGCGGCGATGCCGCGGTGTTCCAGAGCTCGCAGGGTGGCCAGGCCATCCTGATCATTGCCGCGCTGCTGGTGATCTACGTGCTGCTGGGCGTGCTGTACGAGAGCTACATCCACCCGCTGACCATCCTTGCCGGCCTACCGTCGGCCGCCATCGGCGCGCTGCTCACGCTGCAGTTCTTCGGCCAGGACCTGACGCTGATCGCCACCATCGGCATCCTGATGCTGATCGGCATCGTCAAGAAAAACGCGATCATGATGATCGACTTCGCGCTCGATGCGCAGCGCCACCAGGGCATGACGCCACCCGAGGCCATCCGCCAGGCCGCGCACCTGCGGCTGCGGCCCATCATGATGACCACGCTGGCCGCCATCATGGGCGCGCTGCCCATCGCGCTGGGCTGGGGCGCTGGTGCCGAGCTGCGCCAGCCGCTGGGCCTGGCGGTGGTCGGCGGCCTGATCCTCAGCCAGGCGGTGACGCTCTACATCACACCGGTGATCTACCTGGCGCTGGACCGCTGGGCCGGCAAGGGCCCGATCACGACCGAGGTGAAGGTGGAGAACTCGCTGGTCTGAGCCATGACCTTGCCGGCCTGACCGCCACTGCATGTTGTCGACGCGCCATGGGCGCCCAGGTCGCAGACTCGGCATATATGATCGATTTCCCGCCAGCACCGCTTTGCGCCGCACCATGCCCAACGCAGCTCTCCAGTCCCTGTTCGCGCAGAAGTCCTGGGCGAACAACGAGTTGTTCAACCTGCTGTCGACGGTCGACACTGCGCAGCATGCCGAGGCCTTGCACACGGCTACTCGCACGCTGAACCACATCCACGTGGTGGACCAGATCTTCCGCGCCCACCTGCTGGGCGAGTCGCACGGCTTCACGGCGACCAACACCGAAGCCACGCCTGAACTCGGCGAGCTTCAGTTTGCCGTTGCCGAGACGGATGCCTGGTTCGAGCATTACGTGGCCGCCATTTCGGCCGAACCGCTTGCCGAGCGCATCTCGTTCCGGTTCACGGATGGGGACACCGGCACGATGACCCGCGAAGAGATGCTGCTGCACGTCATCACGCACGGTTCCTACCACCGCGGCAACGTGGGCCAGGTGCTCAAGTCGATTTCGGTCTCACCGCCGCGGGACCTGCTGACCAAGTTTCTCCACGTCCGCGAGCCGTCCCGCAGGCAGGCATAGGCCAAAGGCGAGCCCGCGATGCGCGTGGCCGTCTGGACGTTGCAATCGGCGTACGAGGCAGGACCAGCAGCCCTGGTTTGCACCCAATTGGACGGCGAAACCGCGCTGTCAGAATCCAACCCGAAGTGAAGGCCATGCCAGCAAACCCGCAGGCAGGCACTTTGCTTTCGCCCAGGGAGGGCCAGGACTTGAACCCCCAGAAAACCCGCGCCGCATGCGCCGCACTGATGCTGGCCAACGCGCTGCTGGCCGGCTGCGCCAGCACCGATTCGACGCGCACCACCGACGCCGTGACCGCGCCGCTGAATGACCTGAACCTGGTGCAAGCCGACATCCCGCCCAAGCTGCTGGCGGTCCAGAAGCAGCCCTACCTCGTGCCGCCCGGCCACAGCTGCGGCTCGCTGGCATTCGAGGTGAAGGAACTGGACGATGTGCTGGGCCCGGACCTGGATGCGCCCCCCAGCGTGGCCGACACTGGCCTGGTTGCACGCGGCACCGACGAGGTCAAGGGCGCCGCTTTCGGCGCCCTGCGCAGCACCACCGAAGGCCTGGTGCCCTTTCGCGGCTGGGTGCGCAAGCTCTCGGGCGCCGAGCGCTACTCGAAACAGGTCGAGGCGGCGATTGCCGCCGGCACCGTGCGCCGGGCTTTTCTGAAAGGCTTGATGGCGGCCAGGGCCTGCGCACCGGCGATCGTCGCCGGCTGAACGGAGATGCTGCATGGAACGACCCGCCTTCATCGTCTCAGCTGCCGACATTGCTGAGTACACCCACGTCTACCCGCAGAGCACCGAGGCCCTGGGCCCCGTGCGCAGCCTGGGCAAGGCCGCCGGGCTGCAGCGCGTGGGCGTGAACCTGCAGCGTTTGCCGCCGGGCACGCGCTCTTCGTGGCCGCACGCGGAAGAAAACGAGGAGGAGTTCGTCTATGTGATCTCGGGCGAGGTGGACGCCTGGATCGACGGGCACCTGCACCGCATGGTGGCCGGCGACCTGGCGGCGTTTCCCGTCGGCACCGGCATCAGCCACTGCTTCCTCAACAACGGTGACAAGGAAGCGCTGCTGCTGGTGGGCGGCGAAACGCAGCGGCCGGGCAGCCGCATCCACTATCCGCTCAACCCCACCCGCAAGGTGGACCTGAAGCCCGAGGCCTGGTGGAGCGACGTGCCGCAGCGCGAACTGGGCCCGCACGACGGTCTGCCGGACCGACCGGCCACGCAGGAATGAGCGGCCTGCCGCTGTTTTTCATGTCGCCGGCCTATGCGGGCGAGCTGCACATCACTCGCGCGCTGTTCACCACGCCGGTGGACCGAGAGCCCGAGTCGAACGCGTTTTTCAGCCATCGGGTGAGTTGGGGTCAGGGCCTTGAGGAACTGCCGGCCGATCCAGGGTCAAACTGAACTTGCAGCCCTGCATGCCAGCCAAGGAGACCGCCATGCCGCAGCAATTCCACGTGGGCCGATTGATTGACCATCTGCACCTGCGCGTGGCCGACCTGGACGCCAGCAAGCGCTTTTACCGCGCGGTGTTCACGGCGCTGGGCCGGGCCGAGGCGATGCAGGAAGACCCCACGCACTTTGCCTTGGACGAGCTGTGGGTGGACCAGCGCGACCCCGGCGGCCCTGTCTCGCACGTCCACCTGGCCTTCCAGGCCGCGGACCCGGCGATGGTGCAGGCCTTTCACCAGGCGGCGCTGGCCGCGGGCGGCACCGACCATGGCGGCCCGGGCGAGCGCCATTACCACCCGGGCTACTACGCGGCCTTTGTGCTGGACCCGGACGGCAACAACATCGAGGCGGTGTTCCACGGGCCCAATGTGCGTTCGGCGCCTTCCGTGGTGGTTAGCGCAGTGGTGCCCTGAATGCCGCGCTCGCTTCATCCTCACGCTCACAGGAGACCGCATTGACTTTGAGCTGCAAGGCGCTGGTGCTGCGCCACTGGCAGGCTGCCAACGACCGCGACTGGACCGCGTTTGCCAAACTGCTGGCCGACGACCTCGTCTACCAGGTGCCGCAGACGCGCGAGCAGGTGCGCGGCGCGGCTGGCTACCTGGATTTCTTCCGCACCTGGCCGGGCGACTGGCGGGCGGACGTGCAGCAGGTCATTGCCGACGAAGGCCAGGCCGTCACGGTGCTGAACTTCCTCACCGAGCGCGACAACCCGCAGGCGGCGCAGATGACCGGCATCACCTTTTTCGAGGTGCAGGACGGCAGGATCACCCGCGTGACCGACCACTGGCCGGAGCCCTACGAGCCGCCGCCCCGCGCATCGGTGCACGTGACACGCTATTGACCCCGCCCGCCCGGATTTCGGCAGCCGGCGGACAATCCAGGGATGAATCCGATTCCCGAAGCCGCTGAAACCGCCGCCGAGACATTGCGCGACGAACCTGCGGCGCTGGCCGACCTCGCCAGGCGTGAGCGCTTCCTGCAACTGCTGGCCGACAGCCTGTCGCAGCAGACACTGACCAAGCTGGTGCTGAGCAAGCCACGCAATGCGGGCGACCTGCAACGCGTGACTGCCCGCCCTCTGGCGCTGCGCGGCGAGGCCTGCCTGAGCCTGCTGTGGCACCACCAGACCAAGGACATCACCAAGAACCCGGCGGTGGCCGAAGGCCTGAAGCAGGTCGACGAACTGCTGGGCAGCCGCTTTTTCCACGCGCTGCTGTTCACGACCACCGACGAGTGGCAGCTGATGGTCAGCAAGCGCGGCAAGATGGGCCTCACGCGGCGCGCGCTGGCGGCACCGGCGGAAGCCGCCGAGGCGACTGGCCATGCCCGCGAGAAGCAGCGCTACCTGGCGCTGGAACTGCCCTTCCTGCAGGACCTGGGCGTGACCGACACGCAGGCCCGGCTGGTGCCGGCAATGGCGCGCAAGTGGAAGCAGATCAACAAGTTCGTCGAGGTGCTGGACCATGCGCTCGACGGCGTGGCGCTGCACCAGCCGGGCCGCATCCGCGTGGTGGACTTCGGCGCCGGCAAGGGCTACCTGACCTTTGCGACGCACCAGCACCTGGCGCACGGCCGCGGGCTGCAGGCCGAGGTGACCGGCGTGGAGTTGCGGCCGGACATGGTGGACCTGTGCAACGCCGCGGCACGGCGCCGCGAGATGCACGGCCTGCAGTTTCTCTGCGGTGACGTGCGCAGCCACGTGCCCGAGCAACTGGACGTGATGATCGCGCTGCATGCCTGCGACACCGCGACCGACTTCGCGCTGCACACCGGCATCCGCGCCGGCGCCGCGCTGATCCTCAGCTCGCCTTGCTGCCACAAGCAGATCCGCCCGCAGATGACGCTGCCGCCGTTGCTCAGGCCCATGCTGCAGCACGGCATCCACCTGGGCCAGCAGGCCGAGATGGTGACCGACAGCCTGCGCGCGCTGCTGTTGGAAGCCGAAGGCTATGACGCGCAGGTGTTCGAGTTCGTGGCGCTGGAGCACACCAGCAAGAACAAGATGATCCTGGCCGCACGGCGCCAGGACAGCGGCCCGGCCGAAGACGCACGGCGCGCTGCGGCGCGCCAGCAGGTGGCCGAGCTGAAGGCCTTTTACGGCGTGCGCGAGCATTGCCTGGAGACCATGCTGGCGACAACGGCAGAGGCAGCGCCGGAGCCGTTTACAGCGGGCTGACCCGCGCGTGATAGCCTGCGGCCCGGCGCCGGGATACCCCACCCGGGGGCCGTCCGACGAACCCATCCCGTTCAGGAATCACGATCTTGCTGAAGTACTCCGCACTTGCGCTGGCCGCCGCGGCCACGCTGTCCTTCTCGGGCCTGACGGCCATCGCCCAGACCGCTGCTCAGACTGCCGCGCCGCCCGCGGTTTCGGCTTCTGCACCGGGCTTCGACCGCAGTGGCGAAGACCTGTCGGTGCGCGTGCAGGACGACTTGTTCCGCGCGGCCAACGGCGAATGGCTGAGGACCACGCAAATCCCGGCCGACAAGTCCACCTATGGCAACTTCGACATCGTGGGTGACCGGGCCGATGCGCGGGTGCGCGAGGTGGTGGAGGAACTGGCCAAGGGCAGTCACCCGGCCGGCAGCGTCGAGCAGAAGATCGGCGA
The DNA here is from genome assembly GCF_006519715.1 of Ideonella azotifigens. Lineage (GTDB taxonomy): Bacteria > Pseudomonadota > Gammaproteobacteria > Burkholderiales > Burkholderiaceae_C > Ideonella > Ideonella azotifigens. Next base: position 2,509 of record NZ_VIDT01000027.1, on the reverse strand, counting down.
CTACTACCGCAGCTTCCTCGACACTGCGGCGATGGACAAGGCCGGCCTCGCGCCGCTGCAGCCCTGGCTGGACAAGATTGCCGCGGCGCGCAGCAGCGGCGATGTGGCGGTGTTGATGGGCAGCCTGCACGGCCTGACCACGCTGCCGCTGGCGCTGGACGTGCAGCCGGACCAGCAGGCGCCCGACGTGAACCTGGCGCTGGCCTGGCAGTCCGGCCTGGGCTTGCCCAACCGCGAGTACTACATCGCCAGCGACCCGCGCATGCTGAAGGCGCGCGGCGCCTACATGGCCTACCTGGTCAAGCTGTTCACGCTGGCTGGCACGAATGAAACCCAGGCCTCGCGCAATGCGGCGCTGGTGATGGGCCTGGAAACCCGGCTGGCCAAGGCGCAATGGACCGAGGTGGCCAACCGCGACCCGCAAAAGACCTGGAACCCGATGACGCTGGCGGCGCTGGCCAAGAGCGCACCGGGGCTGGACTGGGCTGGCTACTTCAAGGCCGCAGCGATGCCTGGCCTGGCGCGGCTGAACGTGTCGCAGCCCAGCTATGCGCGCGACCTGGCCAAGGCGGTGCACGACGTGCCGGTGGCGACCTGGAAGCTTTACCTGCAGGCCAGGCTGATGGACAGCCAGGGCAACCTGCTGAGCCAGCCCTGGCGCGAGGCGCGTTTCGACTTCCGCTACAAGGCGCTGCAGGGCCGCCAGAGCGAGCCCCCGCGCTGGCAGCAGGCGACCGACGCGCTGGACGGCGCGCTCGGCGAAGCCGTGGGCCAGGTCTACGTGGCGCGCTTTTTCCCGGCCGATCACAAGGCCCGCATGCAGCAACTGGTCAACAACCTGCTGGCGGAGTTCGGCCGCTCCATCGACGGGCTGCAGTGGATGAGCCCGACCACGCGCCAGAAGGCGCGCGAGAAACTCAGCAAGTACACGACCAAGATCGGCTACCCGGACCGCTGGCGCGACTACGCCAAGCTCGAAGTGAGGGATGGCGACGCACTGGGCAATTCGCTGCGCGCCGGCCGCTTCGAGCACGAGCGCGTGGCAGCCAAGCTGGGCCAGCCGGTGGACCGAGGCGAGTGGGGCCTGACGCCGCAGACCGTCAACGCTTACTACAACCCCAGCCTGAACGAGATCGTCTTCCCGGCTGCGATCCTGGAGCCACCGTTCTTTGACATGGCCGCCGACGACGCGGCCAACTACGGCGCGATCGGCGCCATCATCGGCCACGAGATCAGCCACGGCTTCGACGACCAGGGCGCGCAGTACGACGGCGACGGCCGGCTGCGCAACTGGTGGACGCCGGCAGACAGCAAGGCCTTTGCCGCGCTGGGCGCCAGGCTGGTGGCGCAGTACAGCGGCTACGAGGGCCTGCCGGGCCACAAGGTCAACGGCCAGCTGACGCTGGGCGAGAACATTGCCGACCTCTCGGGCCTGCAGATCGCCTTCAAGGCCTGGAAGACTTCGCTGAACGGCCAGCCGGCACCGGTGATCGCCGGTCTGACCGGCGAGCAGCGCTTCTTTTATGCCTTTGCCCACGCCTGGCGCGCGCAGCGCCGCGAGGAACTGGCGCTGCGCCTCTTGACGGCCGACCCGCACTCGCCGGACGAATTCCGCGCCAACGGCACCGTGGCCAACCACGACGGCTTCCACTCGGCCTTCGGCACCAAGCCGGGCGACAGGATGTTCAAGCCGGTGGACCAGCGCATCCGCATCTGGTGAGGCGGCAGGCCGGGGCGCAAGCCCTGGCTTTCAGTCTTTCGCCGAAGGCACTTCGGCGTCGCCCGGCGTCGGCTCGGTGTTGATTTCGGTGGCAACCTCGGTCACCGGGTAGGCCGCCCCGGCGTCTTCGTCGCTGACCTGTTCGCGCTCGCGCAGCCGGCGCGTCGTGATGCTGGCGGCGAGCAGCAGCATCAGCGTGCCCAGTGTGCCGCCCAGCAGCAGCAGGTTGCGCAGGCTGTGCCACTCGGCAAAGGCTTCAGTCGAGGCGGTGGAGACCACCACGTGCAGCGGGTAGCTGCCCACCTGCGCGAAGGCGACGATGTGGGCATCCGTCGCGTCGTCCGCACCTTCGTGGGCTTCCACGCCGCTGCCGCTGGGCGGCCAGCCTGCGGTGACCAGCGGGTGGTTGGCCGGCAGGTCACTGCCCATGCCCTGGCTGACACCGCCGAGCACGCGGGCCCGGACGCGCAAGTCCGGCCCGACCAGCGCCACGCTGCCGAGCTGACCCAGCGGCACCGTGCGATAAAGCGACTCGAAGTGGGTCGGGTCCAGCGAGGCCACGCCCACGCCCAGCGTGCGGCCGTCTTCTGCGACCAGGCGGCGCGAGAGCTGGATGGTCCAGCGCTGCGAGACCTTGCCCAGCACCGGCTTGCCGATGAAGATCGCATCGGCATTGCCGCCTGCGGGTGGATGCAGCACGGCCTGGATGTGCTCGCGTTCGTTGAGGTCGATCGGGCCGGTCTGCTGGCCGCCCGGATCCAGGCTGCTGCCGACGAAGTGGCCGTCCGG
>NZ_VIDT01000269.1 GCF_006519715.1 Ideonella azotifigens | reverse complement strand
CTCGGCAGCAGCGAGCAGTTCGCCGAGGTGCTGACGCCACTCGCCGACAAGCTGGGCGCCGCCCTGGGTGCGAGCCGCGCGGCGGTCGACGCGGGCTATGCGCCGAACGACTGGCAGGTAGGCCAAACCGGCAAGATCGTGGCCCCCCAGCTGTATGTCGCCTGCGGCATCAGCGGCGCGATCCAGCACTTGGCTGGCATGAAGGATGCCAAAGTCATCGTGGCGATCAACAAGGATGCGGAGGCGCCGATCTTCGGCGTCGCGGACTACGGCCTGGTCGCCGACCTGTTCGTCGCCGTTCCCGAGCTGACCGATGCGCTGTGACACGGCGGGCGCCGCGAGCGCCAGCCGTGAGCGAACGGCCTGAACCGAGGCGCATGCCATGACCCTTTCGTACCAGCACGTCTCCGCCGAACTGCGGCTGTTCCACGGCAGCGAGAGCCTGCTGGCGCTGCGGCGGGAACTCGAACGCGCCGGCTCCCGTCGTGCGGTGATCATCTGCGGCCGGACCATTGCGCGCAGCACCGAGCTGCAGATGCTTCGCGAGACACTGGGGCCGCTCGTGGCCGGCGTCTGCCCATCGGCCAGGGAGCACAGCCCCGTGGCAGGTATCGAGGAAGCGGCAAGCCTCTTCGAGCAACTCGGCGCCGATGCCATCGTCGCGGTCGGCGGTGGCTCCGCGGCGGTGACCGCGCGCGCCGCGGCCATCCTGAACGGCGAGCGGCGGCCACTGGCGGAACTCTGCACCCGCCGCATGGCCGATGGCAGGTTCGAGAGCCCGCGCCTGAATGCGCAGAAGCTGCCGCTGTTCGTGGTGCCCACCACGCCCAGCACCGCCTTCGTCAAGGCCGGCACCGCGGTGCACGATGCCCAGGGCAAGCGGCTCGCGCTGTTCGACCCCAAGACGCGAGCACGGGCGGTCTTCGTCCATCCCGGCTTCCTGCAGACGGCGCCAGACGCACTCGTGCAGAGTGCGGCGCTGAACGCCCTGGCAAATGCCGTGGAAGCGCTTGAATCGCCGCAGTGCGATCCGGTCTCCGAGGCCCTGTTGATGCAGGCGCTGCGGCTGGTGCAGCGGGGCCTGACGGCCTTCGATGGCCCGCACGCCAGCGAAGCACGGGAAACGCTGGTGGTGGCCGCGCTGCTCTGCGGCCGCGGCACCGAGCAGGGTGGCACTGGCCTGGCCTCGGTGCTTGCGCATGCCATCGGCCAGCGCTCGCATGTGGCGAACGGCGTCGTCAATGCGATCGTGCTGCCGCACACCATGCGCTTCAACGCACCGGTCACCGCGCAGCGCTCGCCGTCCATCCGGCAGGCGCTGGCCGAGCTTGATGCCGAGCCGTCGGCCGACACCTCGGCGATCGGCCGCGTCCAGGTGCTGCTCGCGCGTGTCGACCTGCCGCGTCGTCTGCGGGACATCGGCGTGCTGCACGACGACCTGGCGCCGCTTGCCGATGCCGCCATGGCCGACTGGTTCGTGAGCCGCAATGCACGGCCGGTGAAGGACGTGCAGACGCTGCTGGAAGTGCTCGAAGCGGCTTGGTGACTGGGTTTGCTGCAGCGTGCCGCGGTGAGTTAGCCGAACTTACCTCGGCTGCCATAAAAGGCGACTCGACATCGGCTGGCGACACGCGGAACATGCCGTGTCGATCCCCATCGCGGCACGCTTCGTTGTCGTGATCGACAGCAGCCTCGGCATCTGCCGTCCTGACACGGGAGTCCGGCGTGCTCAAGGTGCTCACTGGCCTGGGGCCAAAGTGAGGCCGGTGCTGGTGGCGCCTGTGCAGGTTGGCGACGGCGGGCACTGCTTCCATTGACCTTTTTGTCGACCGGCCGAGACAACCCGGATCGGCCTTTCCGCTGAACCGAAAGACCATGCAAACTTCTGCAGCCACAGTCCACGAGCGCCCAGCCTTCCTGGGCTCCACCAAGCAGCTGCTCATCGGCGGCCAATGGGTGCCCGCCGCTTCCGGTGAGGCCTTCGATACCTTCAACCCGGCCGATGGCACCGTCATCGGTCGGTTGGCGCGCGGTGGCCCGGTGGACATTGACCGCGCAGTCGCAGCAGCCCGTGCCGCTTTCGAGGGCCCCTGGAGCCGCTGGAAGCCGATCGAGCGGCAGCGCCTGCTGCTGCGCATCAACGATCTGCTGCTGGCGCACGCCGAAGAGCTTGCGGTGCTCGAGACCATGGACATGGGCGCGCCGCTCTCGCGCACTCGTTCGACTGTGCAGTGGATCTCTCAGACCATCCTGCACTTCGCTTCGTGCACCGGCGCGGCGACGACGACCACGTCCAGCCATTCGCTGCCCGGAGAGGTGATGGCTCTGACCCACAAGACCCCGCTGGGTGTCGTGGGCGGCATCATTCCGTGGAACGGGCCGCTCGGTGGCCAGTGGTGGATCCTCGGGCCGACGCTGGCCACGGGCTGCACCTGCGTACTGAAGCCGGCCGAGGACGCCTCGCTGTCGGTGCTGCGCTTCGCCGAGATCATGGCCCAGGCGGGTGTGCCAGACGGCGTCATGAACATCGTCACCGGCTACGGCAGCGAGGCGGGTTCCGCGCTGGCGGCGCATCCTGGCGTGGACAAGATCTCGTTCACCGGCTCGACGGAGACCGGGAGGAAGATTGTCGCGGCCTCGGCCGGCAACCTGAAGCGTCTTCAGCTCGAACTCGGCGGCAAGTCCCCGGACATTGTCTTCGCCGATGCAGACCTCGACATCGCGGTGCCCGGTGCCGCCATGGGCGTGTTCTCCAACAGCGGCCAGATCTGCTATTCCGGTACCCGGCTGTTCGTGCAGCGCCGGGTGCAGGAAGAGTTCGTCGAGCGGCTGCGGCATTTCAGCGCCGGACTCAAGGTGGGGAACGGGCTGCAGCCGGACGTCGACCTCGGCCCGCTCATCTCGGCGCGCCAGCTCGACCGGGTGATGGGCTACGTGAAGATCGGCAGCGAAGAGGGCGCGGTGCTTGCCGCCGGGGGCGCGCGCCTGGGTAACGAGCTGGCCAATGGGTACTTCGTCGAGCCCACGGTTTTCTCGGACGTGGCCAACACCATGGCAATCGCACGGGAAGAGATCTTCGGCCCTGTGATCTCGGTGATCCCCTTCGACACGGTGGACGAGGTGCTGAAGATGGCCAATGACTCGGAGTTTGGTCTGGCCGGCGGCGTCTGGACCCGCGATCTGAGCACTGCACATCGAGTCTCGCAAGGCATCCGCTCAGGCACGGTCTGGGTGAACTGCTACGGCATGGTCGATCCGACTGTGGGCTTCGGTGGCTGCAAGGCCAGTGGCTACGGCTGGAAGGGGAGTACCGAGCATGTCGAAAGCTTCCTGCAGCGCAAGGCCGTCTACATCAACCTGAACTGAACCACTGAGTTGCAGACAGTGCAGCGGGGGACGAGCAGTGAAATATCTCAGGCAAACGGTCGTGGCCATGGGCTTGCTGGCCACGAGTTCGGCCGCCCTGGCCCAGGCCTATCCGAACAAGCCGATCCGTCTGGTCGTTCCCTTCGCACCAGGCGGTTCAACCGATGTGGTGGCGCGGGTGATCGCCCCCTCGATGGGCCGCAAGCTCGGGCAGACCGTGATCATCGAGAACCGCCCTGGCGGCGGCGGCGTGACTGCCACCAACGAGGTTCTCCGGTCGCCACCCGATGGCTACTCTTTGGCCATGGCCACGCCATCTACGACGGCTGCCAATCCGGCCATCAGCACCAAGGCGCCCTACGGTCCTGCCGACCTCACCGCCATCATCGACGTTGCTGCGACGCCCACAGTCATTGCCGTCAATCCCAGCTTCCCGGCCAAAGACTATGCCGGCTTCTTGGCGGAGTTGAAGCGCAAGCCCGCCAGCTACGCCTATGCCTCATCGGGCATGGGCGGAATCAGCCACCTGCAGATGGAAACCTTCAAGAGCCTGACCGGCGTGTTCATCACCCACATTCCCTACCGTGGTGCGGCACCGGCCCTGAACGATGCGGTAGCGGGCCAGGTCCAGGTTGTGATGGATGCGCTGCCTTCGGCGCTGCCATTCATCAAGGCTGGCAAGTTGGTGCCGCTGGTGGTCGCATCGCCCGAGCGTTTGAGCGACTTCCCGGACGTGCCGACCTTTGCCGAGGTCGGGCTGGCCCCAATGAACCGCATGTCCGCCTTCGGCATCGTCGGTCCCAAGGGCATGCCTCCGGAACTGGTACGCAAGATCAATGAAGCGGTGCGCGCCGCGCTGGAGGAGCCGGCGGTCCGGCAGCAGATCGAGAGGAGCGGCGCGATGGTGATCACCGGCTCGCACGAGCAATACACGGCGGAGATCAACAGCGAGTTTGCGCTGCTCAAGCGGGTGGTGGCCGAGCGCAAACTCACCATGGACGGCTCAAACTGAGGCCCCGATGAGCGACATCTACTCTCTCGAACGTTTCTTCCGCCCGCGCAGCGTGGCCATCGTGGGCGCCTCGCCGCAGGCTGGCTCCCCCCGCAACGCGATTGTCAAAGTACTGCTCAAGCATGGCTTCGAAGGCCGCGTCTACCCGGTCAGCCCGACCCATGCCGAGGTTGAAGGGCTGGCAACCTTCAAGTCGGTGGCCGAATTGCCCGAGACGCCCGACGTGGCACTCCTCATCACCCCCGCCCACACGGTGCCGGACATCGTCGCGCAGTGTGGCGTGAAGGGCATTCGCCATGCGATCGTCTTCAGTGCCGGCTTCGAGGAGACTGAGGCTGGCAAGGTCCACGCCGCCCGATTGGTGGAGGCAGCCGCCCGCTGCCACGTGACCGTGATGGGGCCGAACTGCCAGGGCGTCTGGTCGGTTCGCAACAAGAGCATGCTGACCTACAGCCCGGCTCTGCAGAACCTGGATGCGGTCCAGCATGCGCCGATCGCCGTGGTCAGCCAGAGCGGCGCCCTGGCCGGTGCCATCGGCAATGCGATGCAGCGCAATGGCATCGGCTGCTCGTACATGGTCAGCGTTGGCAACGAGACCTGCCTGGACGCGCTGGAAGTGCTCGACTGGGTGGTGGACCAGGACGACGTGCGGGTCGTGGCGCTCTACATCGAGGGCTTGAACGACGCCCACCGCATGCTCGGCATCGCGCAGAAGGCGCGCCGGCGCGACGTGCAGATCGTCGTGCTGAAGGCCGGCCGATCGGCGATGGGCCAGCAGGCCACGGCCTCCCACACCGGCAAGATTGCGTCCTCTCATTCGGTCTATGCGGACGTACTGGAGCAGGCGGGGGTCATGTCGGTGGACAGCCTGGTTGACCTGTTGCTGGCGGTCGAGGTGCTGTCGTTCATGCGCGCTCCGCGGGCGAGCGGCGATCCGAAGGGCGGCATTTCGGTGCTGAGCTCGTCAGGCGGCGCTGGCGCGCTGCTGGCCGACCACAGCAGCCATTGCGGTGTCCCATTGACCGAGTTTGGCGACGCCACCACGGTGCGACTTGAAGCCCTGCTGCCCGACTTCGCGCGCAAGGCCAACCCGATTGACCTGACCGGGCAGATCAATACCGTGGCGAACCTGTTCCGCGACACCTGCCATGCGATCGCGGACGATCCCCGTACCGAAGCCATCGTCGTGCAGTACGCCAGCAGCGGCAGGAGGTATCTGCAAGAAGATGCAGCGGTGTTCAAGGCCCTGGGCAGCCAGCTTCCGGTGATCGTCAGCTTCGTCGGCGAGACCATGGCGCCGGAGACCCGGCGGGCGTTCCGCGAAGCCGGTGTGCTGCTGGCTGCCGATCCGTCGACCACCATGCAGGCGCTGTCGTGGCTCTACCGGCGCATGCGGTACCGGGCGCTGCCCGAGGTACGCGAGCGGGTGGCGCTGCTGCCGCGTGCAGCCCCTTCAGACTGGAACCGCACGATGCGGTTCTGCGAGGACGGCGGCATCACCCCGGCCCGCTGGACGGTGTTGCGCGCTGGCGACCGAGCGGCGCAGGCCTGTGCCGACATGGCCCTTCCGCTGGTGGTCAAGGTCCTGCCTTCCGAGGCCGAGCACAAGACCGAACTCGGCCTGGTGCGTTTGCGGGTGGGATCGTTCGACGAGGTGGACCTGCTGGCGGCGGAGTTCCGAGCCAGGCTGGGCAGGCCTGGCGCCCGCATTCTGGTGCAGGAGATGGTCGGCGAGGGCGTCGAGGTGGTGCTGTCCTGCCTGAGGGAAACCGACTTCGGCCCCATCATCTCCCTGGGGACCGGCGGCGTCGCGATCGAGCTCTACCGCGACGTTGCCCACCTCGCGCTGCCCGTGACTTCCGCGCAGGTGCGCGCGGCACTGCACAAGCTCAAGCTGTGGACCCTGCTGCAGGGCTTCCGGGGCAAGCCGGCGGCCGATGTGGATGCGCTGGTGAATGCCGCGGTCGCATTCGGCGACCAATTCATGGCGGCGTCGGATATCCGCGAGTTCGAGATCAATCCGCTGATCGTCGGTGCACAGGGCCAGGGACTGCGGGCCGTGGATGCGTTGGTGGTAGCCCGCTAGGAACCTATCCGTCAACGATGTTGACACCCAACGGCAACTTGCGGAATGCGAGGATGGCCGCGGTCAGGTGATTGAGGGCGACGAAGCTGCGCGTTCCAAGCTCACCAGCGTCAGGCTGGCGCAGCGCGCGCGCATCGTGCTGCTGGCGGCGCAAGGCCTGCGGAACAAGGACATTGCCGAGCAATTGGGGATCGGTCGCGTGCAGGTGGCGCGCTGGCGCGAGCGCTATCTGGAGTTGGGGCTCGAAGGCATCAAACGCGACCTGCCGCGCGGTGCTCCGCCGGTGAAGGTGGATTCCGCCAAGCTGGTGGAGCTGACCACCCAAACCACACCGCCTGCGGCCACTCACTGGAGCACCCGCAAGATGGGCGAAGTGCTGGGGGTCAGCGCCAGCACCGTCATGCGACATTGGCAAGCGCATGGCTTGAAGCCGCACGTCGTTCACGGCTTCAAGATCTCGCGCGATCCGAAGTTCGTCGAGAAGC
>NZ_VIDT01000268.1 GCF_006519715.1 Ideonella azotifigens | reverse complement strand
GTCACCAAGCCCGGCGGGCTGACCATCTCCGAATGCCTGGCGCTGGGCAAGCCCATGCTGCTGGTGTCGCCCATCCCCGGCCAGGAAGAGCACAACGCCGGCTTCCTGCTCGAAGAGGGGGCCGCGTGGCTGGCCTATGACGCGATCGGCCTGGGCTACAAGGTGGCGCGGCTGATGGCCATGCCTGACAAGCTCGGGCAGATGGCCGCCGCCAGCCACGCACTGGGCAAGCCGCAGGCGGCGCGCCGCGTGCTGGAACAGGTGCTGGGACGATGAGCGGGCGCGAAGAGACTGGGTTGCGCCGTACCGTGGTCTACCTGCTGTGGGTGCTGGTGGTGGCGTTCTTCTTTGCCAACGTAGAGGTGCAGATTGAAGGCCCGGCCGGCTGGGCCGCGGCGCTGCCGACCTGGCGCGTCGAGTCGCACTGGCTGCTGGACATCTTCTGGGGCGGCCGCGCGATGACCGGCTACCACGCCTGGGTCTTCAGCTTCATGGCGCTGGTGTTCTTCATGCCGCTGGCCTTCAATGGCCGCTTCGGCTGGCGAGACGCCGCGTTGGCGCTGGCCGGCCTGATGACGTTCTGGATCGTCGAGGACTGGTTGTGGTTCGTGCTGAACCCTGCCTATGGCTGGCAGCAGTTCAACCCGGCCCACGTGCCCTGGCACAAGCACTGGCTGCTGTTTGCGCCAACGGATTACTGGGTCGGCCTGGGTGGCGCCGCGCTGATCGTCGCGCTGCGCCACCGGCCGCGCCGCGAGGGCGGGACATGAAGCGCGAATCCCGGCGGACCAAGCAGAAGCACTACGCGGTGCCCGGCGTGCGGCCGGAAGACTGGGCCGATCCGCTGACCGGCCAGCCGCATGCGCTGGCCAACCTGCACCGCATCACGCCCACGCTGTACCGCAGCGCCCAGCCCCGGCGCAACGACCTGCCGGCACTGCACGCATTGGGCATCCGCACGGTCGTCAGTTTCCGCTCCTTCAACAGCGACGAGCGTGCGCTGGCCGGCAGCGGCATCGGCCAGGTCCGCGTGCCCATCGACACCTGGGCCATCGACGACGAGAAGGTGCTGCAGGCGCTGCGCGCGATCCGCGCCGCCGAACAGCGTGGCCCGGTGCTGGTCCACTGCTGGCATGGCGCTGACCGCACCGGTGTCGTCGCCGCAGCCTACCGCATGGTGCTGCAAGGCTGGGACAAGGACGCCGCCCGCCACGAGATGTTCCGCGGCGGCTACGGTTACCACACGCTGTGGCGCAACATCCCGCGCTACCTGGACCGGCTGGACGTGGCCGCGCTGCGCCAGGCCCTGCTTGAACCTGCGACCACGCCATGACCACTGCCTCTTCACCCTCGGCCCTGCAGCGCGTGGGCCTGACCACCGCCGCGCTGGTGCTGCTCAACGTCGTGCTGTACCTGGTGCAGGCCTTGTCCGGCCAGTCCTGGATCGAGCGCTCGCCGCAGGAGATGCTGGCCTGGGGCGGCAACCTGGCCTTGCTGAGCCTGACCGGCGACCTGTGGCGGCTGGGTGCCAGCGTCTTCCTGCACGGCGGGCTGCTGCACCTGGCGATGAACATGTACATGCTGTGGCTGCTGGGCCCTGCCGCCCAGCGCCAGCTCGGCCGCAGCGGCCTGCTGCTGGTTTTCCTGGCCGGCGGCTGGGCGGCCAGTTGCGCCAGCAGCGGCTGGTTCGGCTGGCATCTGCTGCGCGAGTATGTGCAGGGCGGCCATCCTGCGCAGTGGATGGTCGTCAGCGCGGGTGCGTCGGGCGGGATCATGGCCTTGTGCGGCGCGCTGCTGTCCTCGCTGGCCTGGCAAAAATTGCAGCGCGAGCCGTCGCGGCTGGGCGCCGGCTTTGGCAGGGCGCTGGGACAAGTGGTGTTGATCAACCTGGTGGCCGGCAGCCTGATCAGCGGCGTGGACCAGTCCGCGCACGTGGGCGGGCTGCTCGCCGGTGGCCTGATGGGCGCACTGGTGGCGTCCGCCGGCAACCTGCGCTCGCAGGGCCTGGCGCTGTTGCTGCGGCTGGCGGTGGCGCTGCTGGCAGGCTGGGGCAGCAGCTGGACCTTGCTGCACCTGGCGGACTGGCAGCCGCTGCAGCAGGCGCGCGGCGATTTCGAGCAGTCAGCGCCCGCCGAATGAGGCCTGGCGATGTCCACAGCGGCTGTGGACAAGCCTGTGTCAAAGCCGTGCCCAGTGGCGCCAAGTGCCGGTCGCGTCAGGCTTTTGTCTGGGGTGCCCGGGTTTTGTGCAGTTGCTGCCTGGCCCGGCGGCGGCGCAGCCATCGCGGTGCCAGCCAGTGGCCGAAGCCGGGCTCCTCGTAGGCCAGCAGCGCGGGCACCCGCACTTCGATGCGGGTGCCGGTGGGCACTTCGCTGGCCAGCGTCAGGCGGGCGCCTATCAGTGCGGCGCGTTCATGCATGCCGGCCAGCCCCCAGTGGCCGTCGGCGGCACCACGGTCCCGCACCTGCGGGCTGAGGCCGATGCCGTCGTCGCAGACGCACAGCAGCAGCCCGTCGCTGCCGTAGGCGATCACCAGCGTGATCTGGTTGGCATTTGCATGCCGGTAGGCGTTCAGCAGACCTTCACGGGCAATGCAGTACAGCTCGTCCAGCACCTTGCGCTGCAGCGCCCGCGGCTGGCCCTGGGTGGTGACGCGCAGGCGCGCAGCCGAGCCCGAGCCCCCAGTTCTGCGTGAACGTGAGGAAGCGCCACAGCGGCGGCGGCGTCTTGCCGCCCATCAGCGCAGGCGCCAGGAAATACGCTGCCAGCACCAGCCAGTACACCGGCCAGGTGCGGAACATGCGCCGCGCATAGAACCCGCCCAGGTCCAGCGCCTGCCCGCGCACCAGCCCGCCCAGCAGGCCATTGGCGATCAGGTAGCCACTGAGCACGAAAAACAGGTCCACGCCCACCCAGCCCACCTCGCTGAGCCAACCAAAAGTCGCCTCCTGCGAGACGAAGACCTGGTAGTGGTACATGAAGACTAGCGCGATAGCGACGGCACGCAGGGTGTCCAGGCCAGCCTGGTGTGATGTCGAGGCAAGAGGCGCGGGGCGGAACGTCGGCATGGGCTTCGGGCGGAGCGGCAAACGATGCCCGGCGATGCGGTTGCGTCGCGGGCCGGAGGGCGGTCCGCGATGATGCCTCAGCTGCCCAGCAAATTCGCGCTCAGCGCGTCAGCAGCTCTCCACCGTCACGCCCGGCCAGCGCTTGGCGTATTGCTTGGTGGCCACGCGCTGGCGGTAGGTCTGCTCGCTGACGCGCGCCGGGTTGCGGCGCACGCGCAGCGCGAACAGGTCCGCCAGGCCATAGGGCGCGATGATGCGCAGGCTGTCGTCCGGCCGCAGTGCAATGGCGACCGAGGTGCAGTATTCCGGCCAGGTGGCGACCGCTTCTTCGAGGCTGTCCAGCGGGGCCACGGCGTGGCCGAAGATGGCTTCGAACCAGTGGTGCACGCCGGCCTGGTTGGTGACCTCCCAGGTCAGCTCCGGGCAGGCTTGCGTCAGCTGCTGCTGCAGCGCCTGGTCACGCGCCTGGCGGCAGTCGGCGGCGTCGAAGAAGACCACGTCCCAGTCGGCCACCGGCGAGGCTTCCGTGTGGCCGTGCAGATGGTCCCAGACCAGGTTGCGGATGGCACCGGCGCCGATGCAGGCGTCCGGCGGCGCGACCTGGCGCACGGCGCGCAGCGCGGCCATGAAGATGGGCGAGGACTGCACGATGTGCTGCAGGCGCAGCGCCAGCGTGGCTTCGGATTCGGACAACAGCGTCGTCATGCGGGCGAGACATCCATCAACGTTTCAAGGAAGCGGCGCTGCCAGGCGTGCACATCGTGCTCGCGGATGTTCGCCAGCATCCGCTGATGGCGCAGCTGGCGTTCCTCCAGCGGCATTTTCAGCGCATGCAGGATGGCCTCTGCCGTGGCGTCGGTGTCGTAGGGGTTGACCAGCAAGGCTTCGGTCAGCTGCTCGGCCGCGCCGGCAAAGCGCGACAGCACCAGCACGCCGGGGTCGGCCGGGTCCTGCGCGGCAACGAATTCCTTGGCGACCAGGTTCATGCCGTCGCGCAGCGGCGTGACCAGTGCGACCTTGGCTGCCCGGTAGAGCCCGGGCACGGCCTCGCGTTCCAGCGGCTTGTGCAGGTAGCGGATGGGCGTCCAGTCCAGCTCGCTGAAGTCGCCGTTGATCGCGCCGCACAGGCTTTCCAGCTCGCGCCGGATGTCGCCATAGGCTTCGACCTCTTCGCGCGACGGTGCAGCGATCTGCACCAGCGTGGCCTGCTGGCGGGTTTCGGGGTGGCGCTCCAGCAGCGTGCGGAAGGCCTTCATGCGCTGCGGCAGGCCCTTGGAATAGTCCAGCCTGTCAATGCCGACCAGCAGTTGGCGCTGGGCGTACTGCTGGCGCAGCGTGGCCAGGGTTTCCTGCGCTGGCGGGGCTTCGGCCATCGCGATGAAGCTGTCCACGTCCAGCCCGATCGGGAAGGCACCGGCACGCAGCATGCGGTTGAAGGCGCCAAACGAATGCTCGGAGAGTTCTTCGGCATGCGCTTCGGCCACCAGGTAGCGCCGCAGGTGCACCATGTCGGCTTCGCTCTGCAGGCCCACCAGGTCGTAGGCGAACAGTGCCCGCATCAGCCAGTCATGCCCGGGCAGCGCGGCCAGGATGAGCTGCGGCGGCAAGGGGATGTGCAGGAAAAAACCGATGCGCTGCTGGCAGCCCAGCGCGCGCAGCTCGGCGGCCAGCGGGATCAGGTGGTAGTCGTGCACCCAGATGATGTCGTCGGGCTGCAGCAGCGAGGCCAGGGCCTGGGCGAACTGGCGGTTCACGCGGCGGTAGGCGTCCAGGTGGCCGGACTCGAAATGCGCCAGGTCCAGCCGGTAGTGGAAGACCGGCCACAGCACGCCGTTGGCATAGCCGCGGTAGTAGCCGTCGTAGTCTTCGCGGCTCAGATCCAGCGTGGCCAGCGTGACCTTGTTGTCCAGCGGCTTGAGGTGCAGGCGCTGGTCGGTGGGCGTGGCCGCGTCGACCACCTCACCCGCACCAAACCACAGGCCGCCGGACTTGGTCAGGGCGTCGCCCAACGCGACCGCGAGGCCGCCGGAAGAGGGCTTGCTCGGGTCGCCGACCCGGTTGGACACCACGACAAGCCGGCTCATCGCGAGAACCTCTCAGGTTGCTGTGCACCGAGCTGGGCGGCCGCGGCGGCCAGCCAGTCGTGCAGTTCGGCCGGATTGGCCAGGCGGTGCGAGGCCAGGGTTTCGCCCTCACCGATCTTGATCGCCACGCCGCCCATGCTTTGCACCAGCTCGAAGGCGCTCTCGTCGGTCACGTCGTCGCCAAAGAACCAGGGCCTGCGGAGGCGGAAAGGTTTGCAGTCCATCAGCGCGTGCACCGCTGCGGCCTTGGTCGCGCGGCTGGGTTTCATTTCAACGACGAACTTGCCGCGCAGCAGGGCCATGCCCTCGGCATGCAGCAAGGCTTCTTCCATCACGGCCAGGCACATGTCTTCCAGCGCAGGGGCCTGTCGGTAGTGCAGCGCAATCGCGCCGGGCTTGCGTTCCATCAGCAGTGCGGGGTGCTGTTCGCACAGCCGGGCGATGACCACGGCCGCGGCGTCCAGCGAGGCCACCGGCATGCGCCGCATGGGGCCATCGGCAACGCGCAGTTCGGTGCCATGCACGCCCGCCACGGTGAGCTTCAGCGAATGCAGGTAGTGGTCGATCTCGCTGACCGGCCGGCCGCTGACGATGGCCAGCGCGCCGTTGAGCGCAAGCTTCAGCTGGAACAGGAGTTCAGCCGTGCGCGGCAGCACGGCAATGGTGTCGGGGGTGGGCGCCAGATCGACCAGCGTGCCGTCGAAGTCAAAGAACAGCGCGCATTCGCTGCCAGGCAGGTCGGGGGCCTTCATTCGCACTCCGCGGGCATGCCAATGCCGGCCCGTCGCCGAAAGCCCGCATCATGCTTTCCGATCTTCATCCCTGGTGTGTGTTCATGATCCATCTGCATGCCGGGGACTATAGAAGTTGCCCGTTCGCCGCCGTGTAGGCGCAGGCCTGATATCGCAGCGCGCTGCCCTTGGCGGGACAGGCATGACACCCGCAAAATGCACGCATGCAAGTTGCAACGACTGTTTCAAACACGCTGTTTGACCCCGCGCGCCACGAGGGCTTGAACGGGCCGTTGTGGGACGAGGCTGCGGCACGCGCCGCGGTGCAACGCATGGTGCAGGACGCGCTGCAGGACTTCTCGCCGCAGGGGCTTTGGCGGGCGCATGCGCTGGACGATCCGGCAACGCCCGACACGCGCTATTCGATGCTTTATTTCGGCGCCGGCGGCATCATCTGGGCGCTGCGCCACCTGTCTAGACAGGGCTTCGTCGAGCCGGCCGAACTGGCCCGCTTCGACGCCACCGTGCCCACGCTGGTCCAGCGCAACCGCGAGGTTGGCGAGACGCACCTGGCCGGCACGCAGTCGCTGTTCATGGGGGACTCGGGTTTGCTGTTGCTGCAGTGGCAGGCCGCGCCTTCGCAAGCCGTGGCCGACCAGCTGTTCGACGTGGTGCAGGGCAACCTGCACCATCCGGCGCGCGAGATGCTGTGGGGCTCGCCCGGCACGCTGGTGGCAGCGATCCACATGGCCGAGGCGACCGGCGAGCCGCGCTGGGCCGAGCTGTTTGCGCGGGGCGTGAACATCCTGTGGGACGAGATGGTGTTCGACGCCGAACTCGGCGCCTGGCTGTGGTGGCAGGACCTGTACGGCAAGGTCGTCTGCTACATCGGCGCGGGCCACGGCTTTGCCGGCAACCTGTACCCGGTGATGCGCGGCGCGGCGCTGCTGCCGCCCGCGGTGGTGCAAGGCTTTGCCGACCGGGCCTTGCAGACCGTGCAGGCGCTGGCGATGCGCCAGGACGGGTGCACCAACTGGCCGCCTTCGCACCCGCAAAGCGCCAACGGCAA
>NZ_VIDT01000267.1 GCF_006519715.1 Ideonella azotifigens | reverse complement strand
GGCGGGCGCGCATCCAGCCGCCGATCAGCAAATGGGTGTCGGACAGCCGGGCGGCGAACTCGATCACGCCGCTCTGGCGCTGCGGGTCCTGGCGCAGCGGCTGAGCCAGCGAAGCATAGGACTTGCGCGCCAGGCGTCGCAGCTCCGGTGCGAGCGGGCCGGGCTCGCCTTCGATGAAGTCGCTGCGTTCGGTCGAGCTGCGCAGCTGTTGCAGGTCGCCGAAGGTCCACTCAAGCGCGGTGGGCAGGTCTTCCTCGCGGTCGTTGCAGCGCACGTGCAGGCTGGCCAGCGGGCTGATGTCGGTCAGCGTGGCAATGCGCAGCAGTTCGTCGGTATCGAAGGCGAACGAGGTGGGCATGTCGCGCTTGCTGCCCAGCCAGATGTCGGACCGTGTGCCCTGCAGCGTGGTCTCGGCCAGCGGCCGGTCGTCGCACCACAGCGTGATCGTCGGCAACTCGCTGCCGCTTTGATGGGCGGCCCAGCCGACCAGGCCGCGCATGAGGTCCAGCGCTTCCACATAGCCGCGGTAGGGCGAGTCATGCGGAGCGTCTTGCGCGTGCTGGGGCGCCCGGCTGCGTGGCGGCCGAGGGCGCATTTCCAGGGCGGCGGCGCTGAGCAGCCCCAGCATCGGGCCGTTCATTGCGCGCGGCCAGCGGGTTGGCGTGCGGGAGCAAACAGCGATGGCAGCGGGGCAGGGGCAGTCTTGAGCATGGGGCGCGAGCCTGAGCGGTTCCAAACACGGTAGGGCGTGCAGGAAGGCTTGCGCCAGCGACGCGGGTCAGGCGGCGTGGGCGGCGGTGTGCGCATCTCCCTGCGGTCGGCCGGGCGCATGGCCCCGGCGCGTCACGCGGCTCTGCCTTGCTACTTCTGCAAGCCGCGATATGCGAAAGATAGGTTTGCGCAGCGTCAATTCCGTGACGGATGTCATGGTCCCCCCACGCTCGTGGGGTGCGCCAGCAACGGTGCCCACCGTCGCCGTGCTCAAAGGGGCGCCTCTTTTTGGTCGCCGCTTCAGTTTGCGTTGGGGGGCGGCTTGCGGTCCATGTGCGCTGGCATCGCGACCAGTTGGCCGTCCAGCTTGCGGCAGGTGCCGGTCAAGGCCTTGCCGTCCTTCAGCGTGAAGCTGACGCTGGCGCCTTCGGCGTGGCCCACGCAGGCCTGCACGGCCTCGGGTGGTGGGCTGGGCGGGCGGCCACGGTCCCCGCCGGGCGGGCCATCCTGCGCCTGGGCGGTGCAGGCGAGGGCCAGGGCTGCAAGGCTCGCGCCCAGCGTGCGGGCGGCGGCCGGGAAAATCAGGGAGAAAGTCTTCATGGCTTGTCCAAGCTCAAACAAAGTGAATGGGCCGGATGTTCGACTGCCTGCTTTGCCTTCGCGTTGCCTGACATTGCCGCTTGGTGACGCCCACGCGATGCGAGGCGACAGATCAGGCGCCACACGCGGCGCTGGTTTCAGGCGGGCGTCAGGCGGGATTGCTAACCTTGCCCGGCGCCATCAAGAGCCAAAGCCAACAGGAGACAAATCAGATGCCGTCGTACACCGATTTCTACCGCCGCTCGATCGACGAGCGCGACAGTTTCTGGGCCGAGCAGGCCGCGCTGATCGAGTGGCAGCGGCCGTTCGACCAGGTCTGCGATGCGACAGATCCCCGATTCCCGAAGTGGTTTGCCGGCGGGCTGACCAACCTCTGTCACAACGCGGTGGACCGGCACCTGCGCGAGCGGGCCGACCAGGCGGCACTGATCTTTGTCTCCAGCGAAACCGGCGTGGAGAAGACCTGGAGCTTTCGCGAGCTGCATGCCGAGGTGCAGCGCTTCGCGGCCATCCTGAAGGCGCAGGGCGTGGGCTGCGGCGACCGGGTGCTGATCTACATGCCGATGATCGCCGAGGCGGCATTTGCGATGCTGGCCTGCGTGCGCATCGGCGCGATCCATTCGGTGGTCTTCGGCGGTTTTGCCAGCCACGCACTGTCCAGCCGCATCGACGATGCGCAGCCGGTGCTGGTCGTCAGCGCCGATGCCGGCATGCGCGGCGGCAAGGTGGTGGCCTACAAGCCGCTGCTGGACGAGGCGATCGAACTCGCTTCGCACAAGCCGGCCAAGGTGCTGATGGTGGACCGGGGGCTGGTGGACTTTGCACCTGTGCCAGGCCGTGACCTGGACTTCGCGGCCGAGCGCGCGGCCCGGATGGACGCCGTGGTGCCCTGCGAATGGGTGGACAGCGCGCACCCCAGCTACATCCTCTACACCAGCGGCACGACGGGCAGGCCCAAGGGCGTGCAGCGCGACACCGGCGGCTACGCGGTGGCGCTGGCGGCCAGCATGCGCCACATCTACATGGCGCAGCCTGGCGAGACCTTCTTCTCCACCAGCGACATCGGCTGGGTCGTCGGCCACAGCTACATCGTCTACGGGCCGCTGCTCAATGGCACCGCTACCGTGATGTACGAAGGCTTGCCGACCCGCCCGGACGCGGCGGTCTGGTGGCGCATCGTCGAGCAGTACAAGGTCAACGTGATGTTCAGCGCACCCACGGCCGCGCGGGTGCTGAAGAAGCAGGACCCGGCCTGCCTGACACGGCATGACCTGTCCAGCCTGAAGGCGCTGTTCCTGGCCGGCGAGCCGCTGGACGAGCCGACGGCGACCTGGATGTCCGAGGCCATCGGCAAACCGGTGATCGACAACTACTGGCAGACGGAAACCGGCTGGCCGATCCTGGCGATCTGCAATGGCGTGGAGCCGGCGCCGACGCGCTACGGCTCGCCGGGCATGGCGGTCTATGGCTTCGACGTGCGGCTGATCGACGAGACCAGCGGCGAGGAGATCACCGAGCCCAACCACAAAGGCGTGATCGCCGTGCAGGGCCCCCTGCCGCCCGGCTGCCTGCAGACGGTCTGGGGCGACGACGAGCGTTATGTGAAGACCTATTGGTCCAGCGTGCCGGGCAGGGCGCTCTACAGCAGCTTCGACTGGGGCGTGCGCGACGCCGATGGCTACTACTTCATCCTGGGCCGCACCGACGACGTGATCAACGTGGCGGGCCACCGGCTGGGCACGCGCGAGATCGAGGAAAGCATCAGCAGCCACGCCGCGGTGGCCGAGGTTGCGGTGCTTGGCGTGGCCGATGCGCTGAAAGGCCAGGTGGCGATGGCCTTCGTGGTGCTGAAGGATGCCGCACTGGCCGCCGAGCCGGCCGACGCGCTGAAGCTCGAGGGCGCGATCATGAAGCAGGTCGACGAGCAACTCGGCGCCGTGGCCAGGCCGGCGCGGGTGCGATTTGTCAGCCTGCTGCCCAAGACCCGCAGCGGCAAGCTGCTGCGCCGCGCAATGCAGGCGGTCTGCGAAGGCCGGGACCCGGGCGACCTGACGACGATGGACGATCCTGGTGCACTGCAGCAAATCAAGGACCTGCTTGGCGGGCCGGATGCGCGGCCTGCTTAAGTGTTCGAGCGCCAAGAAATTTCGGCCGGTTACGGCGCAAATTCCGCATCGTGAGATCGAACTTCAAAAAAGCACCCCATTGAATCGGCTGGCAAATCAAAATCCAGGACTGGCTTTTGTGGTCGCGCAACGCGTGACCGCTGTTCTCCCCTCTCTCTCAGGAAAACCGCCTTGAGCAATTCGCAGCCCACCATCATCTACACCTTGACCGATGAGGCGCCGCTGCTGGCGACAGCCGCCTTCCTGCCGGTCATTCGCACGTTTGCGCGGCCGGCCGGCATCCAGGTCGAACAGAGTGACATCTCGGTCGCCGCGCGCATCCTGGGCGAGTTCCCCGAATTCCTGACCGAAGCCCAGCGCGTGCCCAACACGCTGGCCGAGCTCGGCAAGAAGACGCTGGAACCCGATGCCAACATCATCAAGCTGCCCAACATCAGCGCTTCCCAGCACCAGCTGACCAGCGCGATCAAGGAACTGCAGGCCAAGGGCTACGCGCTGCCGGACTTCCCGGAAGACCCGAAGACCGACGACGAGAAGAAGATCCGCACGCGCTATGCCAAGTGCCTGGGCAGCGCGGTGAACCCGGTGCTGCGTGAAGGCAACTCGGACCGCCGCGCCCCGGCCGCGGTCAAGAACTACGCCCGCAAGCATCCGCACTCGATGGGTGAGTGGAGCATGGCTTCACGCAGCCACGTGGCGCACATGACGCACGGTGACTTCTATCACGGCGAAAAGTCGATGACGCTGGACAAGGCGCGCGACGTGCGGATGGAACTGGTCACCGCGGACGGCAAGACCATCGTGCTGAAGCCCAAGGTTTCGCTGCTCGAAGGCGAGATCATCGACAGCATGTTCATGAGCAAGAAGGCGCTGTGCGACTTCTACGAAAAGCAGTTCGAAGATGCGCGGGCGACGGGCGTGATGCTGTCACTGCACGTCAAGGCCACGATGATGAAGGTCTCGCACCCCATCGTCTTCGGCCATGCGGTGAAGATCTTCTACAAGGAAGCCTTCGAGAAACACGGCAAGCTCTTCGACGAGCTGGGCGTGAACGTCAACAACGGCATGGTCAATCTGTACGACAAGATTGCCACGCTGCCGACCTCCAAGCGTGAAGAGATCATCCGCGACCTGCACGCCTGCCATGAGCATCGCCCGGAGCTGGCGATGGTGGACTCGGCCAAGGGCATCACCAACCTGCACGCGCCGAACGACGTCATCGTCGACGCCTCGATGCCGGCCATGATCCGCATTGGCGGCAAGATGTGGGGCGCCGATGGCAAACCCAAGGACACCAAGGCGGTGATCCCGGAATCGACCTTTGCCCGCATCTACCAGGAAGTCATCAACTTCTGCAAGACCAACGGCAACTTCGACCCGCGCACCATGGGCACCGTGCCCAACGTGGGCCTGATGGCGCAGCAAGCCGAGGAATACGGCTCGCACGACAAGACCTTCGAAGTCACCGAAGGCGGCGTGGCCAACATCGTCGACATCGCCACCGGTGAAGTGCTGCTGAGCCAGACGGTGGAGGCCGGCGACATCTGGCGCATGTGCCAGGTCAAGGACGCGCCGATCCGCGACTGGGTCAAGCTGGCCGTCAACCGTGCGCGCAATTCGGGCATGACCACCATCTTCTGGCTGGACCCGTATCGTCCGCACGAAGCCGAGCTGATCAAGAAGGTCAACACCTACCTGTTGGACCACGACACCAGCGGGCTGGACATCCAGATCATGTCGCAGGTGCGGGCGATGCGTTACACGCTGGAGCGCGTGATCCGCGGCCTGGACACCATCTCGGCGACCGGCAACATCCTGCGCGACTACCTGACCGACCTGTTCCCCATCATGGAACTGGGCACCAGCGCGAAGATGCTGTCCATCGTGCCGCTGATGGCCGGTGGCGGCATGTACGAGACGGGGGCCGGCGGCTCGGCGCCCAAGCATGTGCAGCAGCTGGTGGAAGAAAACCACCTGCGCTGGGATTCGCTGGGCGAGTTCCTGGCCCTGGCCGTCAGCCTGGAAGACCTGGGCCTGAAGACCGGCAACGCCAAGGCCAAGCTGCTGGCCAAGACGCTGGACGCCGCCACCGGCAAGCTGCTGGACAACAACAAGAACCCGTCCCCCAAGACCGGCCAGCTGGACAACCGCGGCAGCCAGTTCTACCTGGCCATGTACTGGGCCCAGGAACTGGCCGCGCAGACGGACGACAAGGAACTGGCAGCCCACTTCGGTCCGCTGGCCAAGAACCTGACCGAAAACGAGCCCACCATCGTCGCCGAGCTGGCAGCGGTGCAGGGCAAGCCGGTCGACATTGGCGGCTACTACCAGCCGGACGCCGAAAAGCTCAAGGCCGTGATGTGCCCCAGCAAGACCTTCAACGCCGCGCTGGAAGCCGCGCACAGTTGAGCCAGTCCCCGCGACTGAACACCAACGGCCACCTTCGGGTGGCCGTTTTTCATGGGGATGGGTGAGCGATCGTTCGTGGCAGGAGAAGCCTTGCTCATCGATCTCCGTGCACGCGCCGCCAAGCCTTCGTTCATCATTGGGTCTGCGACGGTTGCCGGCTTGGTGCTTACCGGTGCCTCTCCCCGTTGTCTCGTCCGCCCGACCGGGGTGAAACGAGGCAGTGCAAGCGGCCTTCGCTTCCCTCACACTTGCTGTCTGTCCGCTCCGCAGCTTCCGCCGCCGCCCCGCATGCGCTTCGATCTGGTCACGCTCAACCTGGTGCTCGCCATTGCCGAGACGCGCAACATCACGCGGGCGGCTGAGCGTGAGCACCTTGCGCTGGCGGCAGCCAGCAAACGGCTGAAGGACCTGGAGACGCGGCTGGGCGTGCAGCTGTTCGAGCGCCGCGCACGCGGTGTCGAGACCACCGAGGCCGGCCGCGCGCTGGTGCGCCACATCCGCAGCCTGCATGCCTCGCTGCATGCGCTGGAGAGCGAGGTGGTGGAATTCAGCCGCGGCATCAAGGGTCATTTGCGCATTGCCGCGAATGCCGGCGCCATCGCCGAGGCCCTGCCGGCCGACCTGGCGGCGTTCTCCCGCGAGCACCCGCAGATCCGCATCAGCCTGGAAGACCTGACCAGCGCCGACGTGCAGACGGCGGTGGCCGAGGGCAGGGCGGACATCGGCATCTTCGCGCCGCCCTTGATCGATCCACGGCTGCGGGCCTGGCCTTATCGCACCGGCGAGCTGGCGGTGGTGATGCCGCGTGGCCATGCGCTGGCCAGCCGGCCCGCGCCGCTGCCGTTCGACGCCTTGCTGGATTTCGACATCGTCGGCCTGCACATTGGTGCCTCGGTGCACGAACTGATGCTGCAGCGAGCGCTGGAACGTGGCCGAACGCTGAACGCGCGGCTGCAGGTGCGCGGCTTCGACGCCATTGCCCAGTTGGTGGATGCCGGCCTGGGTGTGGCGGTGTTGCCAGCCGCCGTGGCGCACCGCTTCGCCAAGCTGTTCGCCATCGAAGTGCGGGCGCTGGACGAGCCCTGGGCGCAGCGCCGCTACCTGCTGGCCGCG
>NZ_VIDT01000266.1 GCF_006519715.1 Ideonella azotifigens | reverse complement strand
TCCACTGGCGGCAGATGGGGCAGGGTGCGGGCCAGCGACCCGTGGCAAGCCAGGACATGTGGGCCTCAATATACTGGCGCGCCCGAAAAATTCTCAGCCTCCGAGCCGGTGTCCATGTCCGCTTCTTCGTCCCGGCTCGATCCAGCCGCCCTGCGCCGCGTGATGCAGCGCCGTCTTCAGGCTGGTCAGATGCCCTGGCTGCATCAGGAAGTCGCGCGCCGCATGGCCGAGCGGCTGTCGCTGATCCTGCGCACGCCGGCCCAGGTGCTGGACTGGTCGCTGGACGCCGGCCCGCCGTCCGAGGCGCTGGTAGCAGCCAACCCCGAGGCCACGATCACCGTGGTGGACGCCACTGCCAGCGATGCCGCTGCCACGCCGCAGCGCCCCGGTTGGTGGGCGCGCTTTCGCGGGGCGTCCGCTGCATTGCCGCGCGTTGCGCCCGCGGCAGTGCCTGCCGAGAGTGCCGACCTGCTCTGGTCCAACATGCTGCTGCATCACGAGGCCGAGCCACCGCAAACGCTGCGCGCCTGGCGCCAGGCGCTGAAGCCGGATGGCTTCGTGATGTTCTCGACCGTGGGCCCTGGCTCGCTGGCGATGCTGCGCGCGGTCTATGCGGCGGCGGGCTGGCCTTTACCGCATGCGCCGTTTGTCGACATGCACGACTTGGGCGACATGATGGTCGAGGCCGGTTTTGCCGATCCGGTGATGGACCAGGAGGTCCTGACGCTGACCTATGCCGACCCGACGCGCCTGCTCGAAGAGCTGCGCGAGTGGGGCGGCAACACCGAGCCACAGCGCCTCGCCGGCCTGCGCACGCCACGCTGGCGCGAGCGCTTGCTCGCGGCATTGCGTGCGCGGGCCGGTGCTGACGGCCGCATCGCGCTGGAGCTTGAGCTTGTCTACGGTCACGCCTTCCGTGCGCCGGACCGTGGACCACAGGTGGCCGCTGAGACCAGCGTCGGCCTGGATGCGATGAAATTGATGTTGCGCAAGTCCGGTGGCCGCAAATAGGCTCGGATAGAATTTCCTGATTGATATTGATCAGTCCTGGGTGCCCGGATCTTCGTCGGTCGATCGATTGAAGACCGGTGGCCCGGTCAGTGTGGGCTGTTCGGGTTCGCGCGCGCGTCACTGTCCATACGCGGGGCGGTACTGGACCTGATGCGGCCGACCCCCGATTCGCGGTAGCCTGCTCGCCGAGCCCGGTTGCGATGGCCGCTGGGCCGGACTGCCCGATGTGCGCTGCCGGGCTGGCGGTCCGCTCGCCGCGGCTGAGGGTGTGCGAGACGACGGAGAAGATCAGGGGCACGCTGCGGCAGTCAGTGTGATCATGGGTTTGGAACGGAACTGACGACAACGATGATGATGACGACCATGCTTTGCAAGAACGTCACGCGCACAGCCCTGGCGCTGGTCGCCCCGCTGCTGGTTGGCGCGGCAATCGCGGCGCCGGTCAATGACCTACCGGGTGGCCCGGGCGTCAACCAGATGGACCTGCAGGCCCCGGTGACACGCATTGCCACCGACATCCAGAACCTGCACTACGGGCTGATGATCGTCTGTCTGGTGATCTTCGTGCTGGTCTTCGGGGTGATGTTCTATTCCATCCTGAAGCACCGCAAGTCGCTGGGCGCCAAGCCGGCGAACTTCCACGAGAGCGTTGGCGTGGAGATCGCCTGGACCATCGTGCCGTTCATCATCGTCACGGTGATGGGCTTCGCGGCCACCAAGACGGTGGTCGCCGAGAAGGACACCAGCAACGCCGACCTGACCATCAAGGCCACCGGCTACCAGTGGAAGTGGGGCTACGACTATCTCAAGGGCGAAGGCGAGGGCATCAGCTTCCTGGCCACGCTGGACACCGCGCAGCGCGAGATGTCCGACGCAGGCGCGCCGCAGGGCGACAACTACCTGCTGAAGGTCGACAACCCGGTGGTCGTGCCGGTCAACAAGAAGGTGCGTGTCATCACCACCGCCAACGACGTGATCCACGCGTGGATGGTGCCGGCCTTCGGCGTCAAGCAGGACGCCATTCCCGGCTTCGTGCGCGACACATGGTTCAAGGCCGAGAAGGTGGGCGACTACTACGGCCAGTGCGCCGAGCTGTGTGGCAAGGAACACGCCTACATGCCGATCCATGTGCGCGTTGTCTCCACCGAGGACTACAGCAAGTGGGTCGACGGCAAGAAGAAGGAGATCGCCGCCAAGGCCGACGATCCGGGCAAGGTCTGGGAACAGGCCGCGCTGATCGCCCGCGGCGAGAAGGTCTACACCGCCAACTGCGCCGTCTGCCACAAGCCAGACGGCAAGGGCGCCGGCCCGATCAAGCCGCTGGACGGCTCGCCCAAGGTGCTGGATGCCGACAAGACGGTGCAGGTCCATGTGCTGCTGAACGGCCAGAACAATGGCGCCATGCCGTCGTGGAAGCAGCTCTCCGACACCGAGATCGCCGCGGTGGTGACCTACACCAAGAACAGCTGGAGCAACAAGACCGGCCAGACGGTGCAGCCGGCCGAAGTTGTTGCGGCCCGCAAGCAGCCTTGAATCCCCGAGCGATCTGAAAAGGAAAAGTCATGAGTGCTGTTCTCGACCATCACGGGGATCACGGCCACGCGCACGACGACCATGGGCATCCCCATGGCTGGCGCCGCTGGGTCTTTGCGACCAACCACAAGGACATCGGCACGCTGTACCTGCTGTTCAGCTTCACGATGCTGATCATCGGCGGCATCCTGGCGCTGTGCATCCGGGCCGAGCTGTTCAAGCCTGGCCTTCAGTTCTTCAACCCCGAACTGTTCAACCAGTTCACCACCATGCACGGGCTGATCATGGTGTTCGGGGCCATCATGCCGGCCTTCGTCGGCTTCGCGAACTGGATGATCCCGCTGCAGATCGGCGCGGCGGACATGGCTTTCGCGCGCATGAACAACTTCAGCTTCTGGCTGCTGATCCCGGCCGCGCTGATGCTGGTTTCATCGTTCTTCATGCCCGGTGGCGCACCGGCGGCCGGCTGGACGCTTTACGCGCCGCTGACGCTGCAGATGGGCCCGTCGATGGACGCCGGCATCTTCGCGATGCACATCATGGGCGCCTCGTCCATCATGGGTTCGATCAACATCATCGTCACCATCCTGAACATGCGCGCGCCCGGCATGACGCTGATGAAGATGCCGCTGTTCGCCTGGACCTGGCTGATCACCGCCTACCTGCTGATCGCCGTGATGCCGGTGCTGGCCGGCGCGATCACGATGACGCTGACCGACCGCCACTTCGGCACCAGCTTCTTCAATCCGGCCGGCGGTGGCGACCCGATCATGTACCAGCACATCTTCTGGTTCTTCGGGCACCCGGAGGTCTACATCATGATCCTGCCGGCCTTCGGCATTGTCAGCGCCATCATCCCGGCGTTCGCGCGCAAGAAGCTGTTCGGCTATACCTCGATGGTCTACGCGACCGGCTCGATCGCCATCCTGTCCTTCATCGTCTGGGCCCACCACATGTACACCACCGGCATGCCGGTGACGGGCCAGTTGTTCTTCATGTACGCGACTATGCTGATCGCGGTGCCCACGGGCGTGAAGGTCTTCAACTGGATCGCCACGATGTGGCGTGGCTCGATGACCTTCGAGACGCCGATGCTGTTCGCAGTCGGCTTCCTGTTCGTGTTCTCGATGGGCGGCTTCACCGGCCTGATCCTGTCGATGGCGCCGATCGACCAGCAGCTGCAGGACACCTACTACGTCGTCGCCCACTTCCACTACGTGCTGGTGGCCGGCTCGCTGTACGGCATGTTCGCCGGCTATTACTACTGGTCGCCCAAGTGGACCGGCGTGATGTATTCGGAGACTCGCGGCAAGATCCACTTCTGGGGCTCGCTGATCTTCTTCAACGTGACCTTCTTCCCGATGCACTTCCTGGGTCTGGCCGGCATGCCCCGCCGCTATGCCGACTACCCGATGCAGTTCGCCGACTTCAATGCGCTGGCCTCCATCGGCGCCTTCGGCTTCGGGCTGATGCAGGTCTATTTCTTCCTGTTCGTGGTCGTGCCTGCGATGCGCGGCAAGGGCGAGCCTGCGCCGCAAAAGCCTTGGGAAGGTGCCGAGGGCCTGGAATGGGAAGTGCCGTCGCCGGCCCCGTTCCACACCTTCGAAACCCCGCCCAAGCTGGACGCCAGCGCCACGCGCATCATCGGCTGATCGCATTTCCGAGTACGCACCTCCGTGGCCCTGACCCCCGAACAACGCAAGGCCAACCTGCGGCTGGCCCTGATCCTGGCGACGATCTCGATCTCGCTGGGTGTCGGCTTTGTGCTCAAGGTCTTGCTGACCCAAGGCCACTGAGTGCAGGCCCGCTTGCTTTCCTCTGACGGTCTGCCGCTTCATCCATGAAACTGACCGCCCTGCGCCGCGACAACCTGCAGATGACGGCCAAGCTGCTGGTCGTGACGTTTTGCATGTTCGCGTTTGGCTATGCGCTGGTGCCGCTGTACAAGCACATCTGCGAAGCGCTGGGCATCAACGTGCTGTCACTGGCCGAGCCGAATGGCGGTGGCGGCGCGCGCAAGCTGCCGGCCAATACGCAGGTGGACATGAGCCGCACCGTGACGGTGGAGTTCGACGCCAATGCACGCGGGCCGTGGGAGTTCAAGCCGGCGGTCAATTCGCTGCAGGTGCACCCGGGCGAGATGGCGACCGTGATGTACCAGTTCCGCAATGTGCAGGACCGCACGATGGCCGCGCAGGCCATTCCCAGCTACGCGCCGCACCAGGCCTCGCCGTATTTCAACAAGCTCGAATGCTTCTGCTTTAACGAGTACGTGCTGGCGCCTGGTGAAGGCAGGCAGTGGCCGGTGGTGTTCTACCTGGACCCGAAGCTGCCCAAGGACGTGACCACGATCACGCTGTCCTACACCTTCTTCGAGGTCGGCGGCAAAGTGCCAGCGGCACCGGCCGGGCACACCGCGCAGGCACCGTCGCCTGTGCTGGCGGACGCCGTGCGAGCGCCGTCATGAACCCCTTTGCATCATCCTGTTCCGCGCGGGCCGGGCGCCGGGCCGCTCCCAAGCTGGCCCGCATCCCCTCGGGGGATCGGCCGACGTATTCGTTGGACGAGGGGCTGACATGACCGACAAGCCCGCTGCTGAACCTTCGCTGCTGGCGCGCAAAGGCTCGTTCCTGGGCACGCTGAAGGCGGTCGCCTGGTCCTTCTTTGGTGTGCGCCGCGGCACGGATTACGAGCGCGACCTGGGCCAGCTCAATCCGCTGCACCTGGTGGTGGCGGCGGTCATTGGCGCGGCGTTGTTCGTGCTGGCGCTGGTGCTGCTGGCGAACTGGGTGGTGGGCAGCGGCGCGGCCGCCAGCGCCTAGCAATTTCAAAGTTTCGAGAGAAGACGAGGAGACCCCGAACATGTCCGCTCACATGCCCGCTGCCGGCAGCCCAGGCACCGCGCCGTACTACTTCATCCCGGCGCCATCGCGACACCCGGTGATGGCGGCCGTTGGCCTGTTTTTCGTCATCCTCGGTGCCGGCCAGTGGGTCAACGGCCACGGCTGGGGCGCGTATTCGCTGGCGGCCGGCCTGCTGATCTGGCTGACCGTGCTGTTCCAGTGGTTCAGCCAGGCGATTGGCGAAAGCGAATCGGGCCAGTATTCGGACCGCATCGACGTTTCCTACCGCTGGAGCATGAGCTGGTTCATCTTCTCGGAGGTGATGTTCTTCGCGGCCTTCTTCGGCGCCTTGTACTGGGCTCGCGTACATGCGCTGCCGTCGCTGGGCAGCATCGAGAACCAGCTGCTGTGGCCGGACTTCAAGGCCGTGTGGCCCAGCACTGCCGCCGGCATGACCGCTTCGCCGGCAGGCACAGTGGCGCCGTTCACCACCATGGGCCCGTGGCCCATCCCGACCATCAACACCGGCATCCTGCTGACCTCCGGCGTCACGCTGACGATTGCCCACCACGCGCTGATCGCCGGCCACCGCAGCAAGACGGTTGCCTGGATGTGCGTGACCGTGCTGCTGGGCATCCTGTTCCTGGGCTTCCAGGTCTACGAGTACCACCATGCCTACACCGAGCTGAACCTCAAGCTCAGCTCCGGGATTTATGGCTCGACCTTCTTCATGCTGACCGGCTTCCACGGTTTCCACGTGTTCGTCGGCATGCTGATGCTGCTGTTCATCACCATCCGATTGAGCAAGGGCCACTTCACGCCGCAGCGCCACTTCGGCTTCGAAGGCGCCGCCTGGTACTGGCACTTCGTGGACGTGGTGTGGCTGGGCCTGTACCTGGTCGTCTACTGGATGTGAGCTCGCTCGGCGATTGACAGAAACGCCGCTCGACGCGGCGTTTTTTGTGCCGGCTTCACCGCCCCAGCGGAATGCCGCGCGGCTCGATCCAGCCCATCTGCCAGGCCAGCAGCACCAGCAGGAACAGCGTGATCGACAGCCCCACGCGCAACGCCAGGGCCCTCGCCATGCGCTTGTGTTGGGCCCCGTCGCTGCCAGGCCGGCGCAGCATGAACACACCGGCGCTGGCCAGCACCACGACAATGGCGAACAGCGCCAGCAGGATCACGATTTTCATGCCGAGCATTATTTGCGTTCGCCGGACCCGGGAATGGGCAGGGTTTGCCGCATGGCAATGACGGCCGGCCAACGTCGCGGACTGGTGTTGCTGGCTGCCTTGTTGGGCATGGCCTTGATGGCCCGCATGGGCTTGTGGCAACTGGACCGCGCCAAACAGAAGCTGGCGCTGCAGGCGGAGATTAACGAACACGGCCAGCTGCCGGCGCTGGGCAACGACAGCCTGGCACGCACCCAGTTGCAGGCCGACGAGCAGGCCTATCGCCCCATCACGCTCACAGGCCACTGGGTGCCCGGCGCCACCGTCTTCCTCGACAACCGGCAGATGCAGGGACGGCCCGGATTCTTCATGCTGACGCCGCTGCGCCTGGCCACTGGCGACG
>NZ_VIDT01000265.1 GCF_006519715.1 Ideonella azotifigens | reverse complement strand
GCTGCGCAGCTGTTGCGGGCCAGCGCGGCGGCCTTGTCCCGCCGACTGGGCGCGCGCAGCTGAGGCTATTCCTGTCGCAGCGTCCGGCCATCGCCTGGAGAAACGGAAGCGTCTGGTAAGGTCAACCAGACATGGAACACAGCACCTCTCTGATCACCACGATTGCCGCCGGTTTTGGCGTTGCCCTGGTCCTTGGCTTCATCGCGGAGCGCTTGAAGCTGCCCGCGCTGGTCGGCTACCTGATGGCCGGCATCCTGATCGGCCCGGCCACGCCGGGGTATGTAGCCGACGTGCACATCGCGTCGCAGCTGTCGGAAATTGGCGTGATGCTGTTGATGTTCGGCGTGGGCCTGCATTTTTCGCTGCAGGACCTGCTGGCCGTGAAGCGCGTGGCGGTGCCCGGCGCCATCGTGCAAATGACGTTTGCGACGCTGCTGGGCATGCTGCTGGCCCACTGGTGGGGCTGGACATGGGGGCAGGGCCTGGTGTTTGGCCTGTCGCTGTCCTGCGCCAGCACGGTGGTGCTGCTGAAGGCGCTGGAGGCGCGCAACACGCTCGAGTCCATGAACGGCCGCATCGCGGTCGGCTGGCTGGTGGTGGAAGACCTGGCCACGGTGCTGGTGCTGGTGCTGCTGCCGCCACTGGCGGGGGTGCTGGGCGGCACCGTGCCCGAAGCCGAAGCTGGCCAGCCTCTTTGGTGGGCCATTGGCCAGACCCTGCTGCTGGTCACGGCCTTCATCGTGCTGATGCTGGTGGTGGGCCGGCGCGTGTTGCCCTGGTTGCTGTGGCAGGTTTCGCGCACCGGCTCGCGCGAGCTGTTCACGCTGGCGGTGGTGGCGGTGGCCATCGGCATTGCCTACGGCGCTGCGGTGCTGTTCAAGGTCTCGTTTGCGCTGGGCGCGTTTTTCGCCGGCATGGTGATGCGCGAGTCGGAGTTCAGCCACCGGGCGGCCGAAGAGTCACTGCCGCTGCGCGATGCGTTTTCGGTGCTGTTCTTCGTCTCGGTCGGCATGCTGTTCGAACCGGCCATCCTGGTCGAGCAGCCGGGGCATGTGCTGGCGGTGGTGGCCGTCATCATCCTGGGCAAGGCGCTTGCCGCTGCGGCACTGGTGATCCTGTTCCGCTACCCGCTGAACACCGCGCTGACGGTGGCCGCCAGCCTGGCGCAGATAGGAGAGTTCTCGTTCATCCTGGCGGGACTGGGCGTGGCGCTGGGCCTGTTGCCGGCCGCAGGCATGAGCCTGGTGCTGGCCGGCGCGCTGATCTCCATCGCGCTGAACCCGCTGCTGTTCGCCGCGCTGGAACCGTTTCGCCGCTGGGTGTTGGCGCGCTCGACGCTGGCGCAGCGGCTGGAGCAGCGCGAAGACCCGTACGCCGAACTGCCTACCAGCACCGAGCGCCGCTACCTGGAAGGTCAGGTCGTGATCGTCGGCTACGGCCGCGTGGGCAAGCGCATTGCGCAGGGGCTGGACGCACGCGGCATCCCCTACGTCGTCGCCGAGCAGAACCGCGAGCGCGTGGAAGACCTGCGCAAGCGCGGTGTGGCCGCAGTTTCTGGCAATGCAGCCGATCCTGCCGTGCTGATCCAGGCCCACATTGCCAATGCTGCGATGCTGGTGATCGCCACGCCGGACGCCTTGAACGTGCGCCAGATGGCCGAGGCCGCCCGCGCGCTGAACCCGCAGATCGAGGTGGTGCTGCGCACCCACAGCGAAGACGAGTCCGAACTGCTGCGGCGCGACAAGATCGGCGCGGTTTTCTATGGTGAGGAGGAACTGGCGCGCGGCATGCTGAGCCACGTGCTGGACCGCTTCGACCGCGACACGCCGGCACCGATGACAGCTTGACGACAGGTTGATTCGTCAACGTGCCAGAAACACGTGGCGTTGAACCGGCACCATCCACTTGATTGACCTCGCGGTCAAACTGCCATGAACAAGCTCGCTGCTGCCCTGATCGCCACCGTGTTTGCTGCCGGTGCCTTCGCCACCGAAACGCCCGCCAAGCCGGAGGCATCGGCCGCTGCTGCATCGGCTCCGGCCAAGGCTTCGCACAAGAAGCACTCGAAGAAGAAGGCCGACGCGGCCGCTGCTGCTGCTCCCGCAGCCAGCAAGTGAGCGGACGGCGCCTGGCGCGCCTTCAGCCCACGTCTCTCGCTTGATCGATAGATGAAACAGGCCCCATGTGGGCCTGTTTTTTTCAGGTGCCTGTTTCGGCTGGTTGAAGTGTGCGCCCCGGCGCTTCATGCCTGGCGCGCGACAGTCTCTCTTGGGCGCGCCAAAGCCGGGCTAACCCGATTGGCAGGGTTTGAAAACGCTGCGATTCTCAAATGGTCTGACTATTTGGGACCACATGAACCGCCGCATCGCCTTTTGCCTCGCCCTGCTTGCCGCCTGTGGCGCCGGTCCTGCCTTGGCTGTCGACTACCCCAATCACCCGGTGGAGCTGGTCGTTCCCTACAACCCCGGCGGCGGGACCGACGCACTGGCGCGTGCCTTTGCCGAGGCTGCGCGCAGGCACTTTCCGCAACCCATCGTGGTCTACAACAGGCCCGGTGCGAGCGGCGTGATCGGCTGGCAGGAGGTGCTCAACAGCAAACCGGATGGCTACAAGCTGGCCTTGATGACGGTGGAACTCACCACGCTGCCGCACCTGGGACTGCAGAAGTTCAGCCACGAGGAGTTCACGCCCATCGCCCGCATGAACGCCGACCCGGCCGCCATCACGGTGAAGGCCGATGCGCCGTGGAACACCATCGAGGAGTTCATCGCCGCCGCCAAGAAGCCGGGCACCGAGTTGCAGGTCGGCAACTCGGGCAACGGCTCGATCTGGCACCTGGCGGCCGCGGCGCTGGAAGACCGCATTGGTGCGAAGTTCAGCCACATTCCCTACCAGGGCGCCAACCCGGCGGTGCTGAGCCTGCTGGGCGGCCACATCGACGCCGTGTCGGTCAGCCCGGCGGAGGTGGCGACCTATGTGGCGGCAGGCAAGTTGAGGATGCTTGCGGTCATGGCCGATCAGCGCCAGAAGGGGTTTGAGAAGGTGCCGACCCTGAAGGAGCGTGGCATTGACGTGGCCGTGGGCACCTGGCGTGGCCTGGGGCTGCCGAAGAACACGCCGAAGGAGGTGGTGGAGATCCTGAAGGTGGCGACGCAAAAGACCATGCAGGAACCGGCCATGCGCGAAGCGATGGAGAAGCTGTCCCTTGGCTACGCCTACGGAGACGACGAAACCTTCCGTGCGGTGATGGCGCGTGACAACGAGACCTTCAAGGCCCTCATTCCCAAGCTTGGCTTGAAGAACTGACCTGAAAAGGCGCTGACGAAGCCACGAAAAAAAGAGCCAGCAGACATTCATCTGCTGGCTCTCATGATTTGGCTCCTCGACCTGGGCTCGAACCAGGGACCTACGGATTAACAGTCCGGCGCTCTACCGACTGAGCTATCGAGGAATTGTCCAAGCAAGTGAATTACTTGACTGGCAGTTCGTCAGTCCCGGAAATCCCGAGACCTTGGTATGTCGACCAAGGCATGCGGTGGCACCTTGGCGTCTTGATCTGGCTCCCCGACCTGGGCTCGAACCAGGGACCTACGGATTAACAGTCCGGCGCTCTACCAACTGAGCTATCGGGGAAGTGAAGCCTCAGATTATAGGCAGAAATTAAAGGGTTTCACAAGAAAACGCCGGGCCGCCCCAAGTTTTCTTCTCCCCCTCGGGGGGCCTGACGCGAAGCGGCAGGTCTGGGGCTCACAGAAACGCTTGAAAAGACGCGCGAAAAGTTCTGGGCGCCACCGGATACAGGTAGACATGGCCATATTGGTACGGACTTTCCTGCCAGGCGCGCTGGTCGAACAGGTTGTCCACGCCCACGCGAAGCACGGTGTCATGGCCGGCAATGCGGGTCTGGTAGCGGCTGGCGAGCGACCAGGTGGTCCAGCCAGGAATGGCGACCGAGTTGTCCGGCAGCACGTAGCGTGAGCCTTCATGTGAAGCGGTGAGGACAAGCGACAAGCCGGGCACTTGCGGCGGTGCGTAAATGGCAGTGGCACGCAGCGAGCGCTGGGCCACGTTCTCCGGCACCAGGCCGTTCTGGGCCGCATCGGCCGCGCCTTCGCGCCGGGCGCGCAGTGCCATTGCGCTGCCGCGCAGGGTCAGCGGGCCGCCGTGCCAGTCCACGCTGGCTTCCAGGCCGCGGTGGCGCGCGTCGCCAGCGCTCACCCGGGTGCAACTGCCATCGTCCGAGCAGCTGCCCAGGTCGCTGCTGACCGGGCGGTGGATGTCGAAGGCGGTCAGGCTGGCGTCCAGTTCGCGGTCTTGGAACTTGACGCCCACTTCGGTCTGGCGGCTCTTCAACGCAGGCAGCGGCTGGCCGGCATTGCTGTAGACCGGGCGGTTCGGTGCCACGTCGCTCTCGATGCCCTGGCCCCAGCTGGCGTAGCCCATCAGCGTGGGCGTGAACTGCTGCGTCAGCGCCAGCCATGGCGTCGTGAAGCTCTGGTCGTAACTGACAGGCTCGCTGCCGTCGGTGGCCACGCTGCCGCGCGACAGCCGAGTGTGGCGCAGGCCCAGCCAGAGGCGGGTGGCCTGGCTCAGGTCGAGCACGTCACGCAGGTGCAGTTCGACGCTGCGCTCGTCGCGGTTGGTGTTGGTGTACAGCGCCTCGGGGCTGGCCGGCACCTCGGTCTTGCCGTCCACCGTGCCGGTGCCGGCGAGGTTGTAGGTCTGCGGGCCGAAGCGGGCGGTGAGCTTGCTCCAGGTCAGGCCGGTGGAGAGCTGGTGGGTCAGCGGACCGGTGGCAAGCTTGCCTTCCAGCGTCAGCGCGGCGGTGCGGGTGTCGCGGTGCTCGTTTTCGCTGCGGAAGTCCCACAGCGACACATGGCCGTCGGCGCTGTAGCGGTCGCACGGCGCGCAGTCGTAGGTGACAGGGTCGAACAGGCCAACCGGGAAGGCCGCGCGGTCGTCCGTCTGCAGCCGCTGCAGCATGGCCTGCGCGCTGAGCTGCCACTGCGCGCTCAGCGCCTGGGTCCAGCGCAGGCTGGCGGTCTGGCCGTCGAACACCACTGGCAGCGACCAGGGCTGGTTGTTCAGGTTCAGCCGCGGGTCCACGGTCGAGGCCTTGGGCAAAGTGTCGCCCAGCATGCTGTAGCCCGGCACGCTGGGTTGCGACTGGTGGCTGAACTCGACCTCGGCCTCCAGCTTGCCGCCGCTGCCCAGGCTCAGCATGCCGGCCGCGGCCAGCAGGTGGCGGTGACCTTCGGTGTCGTGCTGCAGCGGGTCCAGCTTCTCGACCGAGGCGTTGATGCGCAGGCCGGCCTGGCCGTCCAGCAGTTGCTGGTCGATGTCGGCGGCTGCCTTCAGGCTGCCGGACTCGGTCCAGCCCAGCAGCACGCTCTTCTGGTCCCCGCGAGGGCGCTTGACGACGAAGTTGACCAGGCCCGCAGGCGAACTGATGCCGGCCTGCGCGCCGCTGGTGCCCTTGAGCACCTCGATGCTTTCCTTGTTGTCCATCAGCGGCGCGGTCTCGGCATTGATGGGCAGACCGTCGCGCCGGTAGTTGTGGCGGTTGTCCAGCTCGTAGCCGCGCACCCGCATCGAGGCCCAGTAGCCGGGCGCGTTGTAGGCGTCGCCAATGCTGGCGTCCAGCTTGGTGATCTCACCCAGCGAGTCGATGCCACTGTCCAGCAGCAGGCCGGTGTTCAACACGCTGGCCTGGAACGGCGAGCGCGCCAATGGCGTGTCGCCAAAGCCGGCGATGGTGGCGGGCAGGGCGCTGCTGCGGCCCGTCACGGTGACGACCTCGGTCGGCGTGGTTTGTGCGTGGGCGCCGGCGGTCAATGCCAGCAGCGCGGCAGCCGCGAGCGGCAGGCGAAGAAAAGAAGAAGAAAGGCGGCGGGCCATCGGTGACTTCCAGTCGATGGCGCAAGGGCAATGCAGTGAATGGCGGCCGAGGACCGGCACGCGCTCTCAACATGGCTTCCCTGCGCGAGGATTACCTCAATCAGGTTCAAAGGGACTGTCTCAGTCGGCCCCGTCCGGTGGACGGGCCAACACCCCTAGCGGATGCGCTGCAGTCGTGAGAGAGACGGCAGCGCGGGCGGATTATCGCCCTTAACCAGCGCGCAACACGGTGGCGGACCGGCCGGCGCAAAAAGCCCACAAAAAAGCCCGCACGCGGCGGGCTGTTCGGGTGAGCGCGGCGCTCAGCGCTTGAGCTCGCCCAGCTTGCCGGTCTTGTCCTTCCACTCGTCGGCATCCGGCAGCGCGGGCTTGCGCTTGGTGATGCTGGGCCAGAGCTTGGCGAGTTCGGCGTTCAGCGCGATGTATTGCTGCTGGTCGCCGGGCACGTCTTCCTCGGGCAGGATGGCGTTCACAGGGCACTCGGGGATGCAGACCGCGCAGTCAATGCACTCGTCCGGATCGATGGTGAGGAAGTTCGGGCCTTCGCGGAAGCAGTCGACGGGGCAGACGTCGACGCAGTCGGTGTACTTGCAGCGGATGCAGGCTTCGGTGACGACGTGGGTCATGGGGCGGAATCGTTTGTATGAGAAAAGGGGGCGCCCCGTCTGCAGGAACGCACGCGTGGCTTGCTGCGCGGCGGCTGGCGACCGAAGTCGACCGCGCCGGCAGCGGCTGGCGAAAAGCGAATTTTACGGTGGGAAGGCGGCGCTTGCTGGATGGCCTTCAACTGCTGTCGCAGTCGGCGCAGCCAACAGGCGACAGACCGGTGCCGCGCCGACGCCCACGGTGACCACAGCCGGCCGGCCGGCATGCATCACGCAGGCGGCTGGCAAGGTGCTCACGCAATGGTCGGACATCAGCTGGTCCGGCCAGCCTGCGCGAGAGACCACGTTGACCGGCGTGTCGCCTGCCCAGCCGGCGTCCTGCAGCCGGCGGGAGAGGTCGGCCAGCTGGCGGCCGGCCATGTAGAAGACTTCGGTGTCGGCGCGCTGGCTGGCACGCAACTCCAACTCTGCCGTCATCGCGGTGCTCAGCGCCAGG
>NZ_VIDT01000264.1 GCF_006519715.1 Ideonella azotifigens | reverse complement strand
GTGTTGCCCGCAGCGCAGCGCCTGTCGCTGGCCCGCGGTGACGATGGCCGTTTCACCTTCACTGTCCAAGAGGAGCACTGATGCTCTCCAAGCGAAATCCGCAGCTCAACAAACACGGCGAGCTGATCCACCTCCTGTCGATCGAAGGCCTGCCAAAAGCGGTGCTGACGCAGATCCTCGACACCGCGGGCACCTTCCTGTCGGTCAATGACCGCGACGTGAAAAAGGTGCCTCTGTTGCGCGGCAAGAGCGTGTTCAACCTGTTCTTCGAGAACAGCACGCGCACCCGCACCACCTTCGAGATCGCCGCCAAGCGACTGTCGGCCGACGTGATCAACCTGGACATCGCCAAGTCCAGCACCGCCAAGGGCGAAAGCCTGGTGGACACGATTGCCAACCTCTCGGCCATGCACGCCGACATGTTCGTCGTGCGCCACAGCGAAAGCGGTGCGCCTTACCTGATCGCCCAGCACTGCGCGCCGCACGTGCACGTGGTCAACGCCGGTGACGGCCGGCATGCGCACCCCACGCAAGGCCTGCTGGACATGTACACGATCCGGCACTTCAAGAAGGACTTCTCCAACCTGACCGTGGCCATCGTCGGCGACATCGTGCACTCGCGCGTGGCCCGCTCGGACATCCACGCGCTGACCACGCTGGGCGTGCCGGAGATCCGCGCCGTCGGCCCGAAGACGCTGGTGCCGGGCGACCTGAAGGAAATGGGCGTGCGCGTCTGCCACGACATGGCCGAAGGCATCCGCGGCGCGGACGTGATCATCATGCTGCGCTTGCAGAACGAGCGCATGAGCGGGGCGATGCTGCCCAGCGCCGGCGAGTTCTTCAAGAGCTTCGGCCTCACCGACGAGAAGCTGGCGCTGGCCAAGCCAGACGCCATCGTGATGCACCCCGGCCCGATCAACCGCGGCGTGGAGATCGACTCTGCTGTCGCCGACGGCACGCACAGCGTGATCCTGCCGCAGGTCACCTTCGGCATTGCCGTGCGCATGGCCGTGATGTCCACCCTTGCAGGAAACGAAGCATGAAGGTCCTGATCCGCAACGGCCGGGTGGTCAACCCCGCCACTGGCCGCGACGAGCTGGCCGACCTGGCCGTGGCCAACGGCCGCATCGTCACCATCGGCAGCGTGTCGCCTGACTTCCAGGCTGATCGCGACATCGACGCCAAGGGCCTGGTCGTCGCCCCTGGCCTGGTGGACCTGGCCGCACGCCTGCGGGAACCCGGCCATGAGCACGAAGGCATGCTGGAGAGCGAGCTGAACGCGGCGGCAGCCGGTGGCGTCACCAGCCTGGTCTGCCCGCCCGACACCGACCCCACGCTGGACGAACCCGGCCTGGTCGACATGCTGAAGTTCCGCGCCCGCAAGCTCAGCCTGTGCCGGCTGTTCCCGCTGGGGGCGCTCACGCGCGGCCTGCAGGGCGAGGTGCTGACCGAGATGGTCGAGCTGACCGAGTCCGGCTGCGTCGGCTTCTCGCAGGCCGAGGTGCCAATCGCCAACACCCAGGTGCTGCAGCGCGCGCTGCAGTACGCGGCGACCTACAACTACACCGTCTGGCTGCGGCCACAGGACGGTTCGCTGGGCGGCGGTGTCGCGGCCAGCGGTGCGATGGCCACGCGGCTGGGCCTGTCGGGCGTGCCGGTGATTGCCGAGACGATTGCGCTGCACACCATCTTCGAGCTGGTGCGCGTGACCGGCGCGCGGGTGCACCTGTGCCGCCTGTCCAGCGCCGCGGGTGTCGAGCTGCTGCGCCGGGCCAAGGCCGAAGGCCTGCCGGTGACCGGCGACGTGAGCATCAACTCGCTGCACCTGACCGACGTGGACATCGGCTATTTCAACTCGTCCATGCGCCTGAACCCGCCGCTGCGCCAGCAGAAGGACCGCGAAGCGCTGCGTGCCGCGCTGGCCGACGGCACGCTGGATGCACTGGTGTCCGACCACACGCCGGTCGATGCCGATGCCAAGACCTTGCCGTTTGGCGAGGCCGAGCCGGGCGCGACCGGGTTGGAGCTGCTGCTCAGCATGGCGCTGAAGTGGGGCCAGGAAAGCAAGCTGAGCCTGCCAGAGACGCTTTCGCGCATCACCAGCAAGCCGGTGCAGGTGCTGGGCGACACGCTGGGCTCGCTGGTGCAGAGCGCCGGCCAGTTGGTCGAAGGCGGCGTGGCCGACATCTGCCTGTTCGACCCGGACGCGCTGTGGCAGGTCAAGCCCGGCGTGCTGAAGAGCCAGGGCAAGCACACGCCGTTCGACTTCGCCACCAGCGGCACGGCATTGCCAGGCCAGGTGCGCGCCACGCTGGTGGCCGGCCACCTGGCCTACCAGGCGCCCGCGCTGGCCTGATGGCGGGCGATGCAGTGCAGGGCGCCGTGCCTGGTGCCGAGGGGGGGCTGCTGAACGGCATCACGGCGCTGGCGCGCATGGTCCGGCTCTTCGGTCATGTGATGCGTGGGCTGGTGCTGATCAAGCTGCAGTTCGGCGGCATGACGCAGGCCCAGCGGCACGTGGCGGTGCAGGCCTGGAGCTTGCGGCTTTTCGCGATGATCGGCATGCAGCTGACGGTGCATGGCGAGCCTGCCGCCGAGCCTGCGCTGATCGCCGCCAACCACATCTCGTGGCTGGACATTGCCTGTGTGCATGCGGCGCTGCCGCGGGCGCGCTTTGTCTCCAAGTCTGACGTGGCGCACTGGCCGATGATCGGCACACTGGCCTACGGCGTGG
Organism: Ideonella azotifigens; assembly: GCF_006519715.1. Lineage (GTDB taxonomy): Bacteria > Pseudomonadota > Gammaproteobacteria > Burkholderiales > Burkholderiaceae_C > Ideonella > Ideonella azotifigens. The sequence continues at coordinate 4,322 of NZ_VIDT01000264.1, read as the reverse complement.
GCACGCTGTTCATCGAGCGCGAACGCAAGCGTGACGCGCTGCGCGTGGTGCACCAGGTGGCCGAGGCGCTGCGCGATGGCGACACCGTGGCGGTCTTCCCCGAAGGCACGACCGGTCCGGGTCCGACGATGTTGCCCATGCATGCCAACCTGCTGCAGGCGGCCATCAGCGTAGGCGCGCCGGTGCAGCCTGTGGTGTTGCGCTACCGCGAGCCTGGCCTGGGCTTCAGCGTGGCGGCGCAATACATCGGCGACACCACGTTGATCCAGAGCATCTGGCGCATCGCGTCGGCGCGCGGCCTGGCGGTCGAGGTGCACTTCCTGCCGCTGCTGCCCACCGCCGGGATGGACCGCCGCGCGCTGGCCGAGCAACTGCGCGAGCAGATCCAGCAGCGGCTGGACACCTGAAGCCGCGCCCGGCCCTCGTTCACAGCTTCTCAGGCCTTCTTGCCCTGGTTCGCCACGGCGGCTGCAGCGGCCGCGGCGGCTTCGGCGTCGCCCAGGTAGTAGCGCTTGATCGGCTTCAGCTCGGCGTCCAGCTCGTAGACCATCGGGATGCCGTTGGGAATGTTGACGCCGACGATCTCGTCGTCCGAGATGTTGTCCAGGTACTTGACCAGCGCGCGGATGGAGTTGCCGTGCGCGGCCACCAGCAGGCGCTGGCCGGACTTGATGGCCGGAGCCAGCGTGTCGTCCCAGAACGGGATCACGCGGGCCACGGTGTCCTTCAGGCATTCGGTCAGCGGCACCTGCTCGGGCGAGAGCTTGGCGTAGCGCACGTCCTGGCGCTGGCCACGCGGGTCGTCGGCTTCCAGTGCGGGCGGCGGCGTGTCGTAGCTGCGGCGCCAGATCAGCACTTGCGCATCGCCGTACTGCTTGGCCATGTCGGCCTTGTTCAGGCCTTGCAGGCCGCCGTAGTGGCGCTCGTTCAGGCGCCAGTCCTTGACGACCGGCAGCCAGGTGCGCTCCAGCGTGTCCAGGCAGTGCCACAGCGTCCAGATCGCGCGCTTGAGCACCGAGGTGTAGGTCACGTCGAATTCGTAGCCCTCGGCCTTCAGCAGTTCGCCAGCGGCGCGGGCCTGGGCCACGCCGGTGTCGGTCAGCTCGACGTCGGTCCAGCCGGTGAAGCGGTTTTCCAGGTTCCAGGTGGATTCACCGTGGCGGATCAGCACGAGCTTGTACATGGACTTTTGGGGCGCGGTGTGGCGCGCTGGTGGCAGCTGCAAAGGCCCGAATTCTATAATTCGCGATTCCTTTCCTTACGGCCCTTGGCCGCCGAGACACGCCATGGGCAGCACGCAAGAATTCTTTGTTCAAAACTGGTACCTGATCGCTGCCGCATTGGTGTCGGGCGGGCTGCTGGCCCTGCCGTCGCTGCGCCGGGGCGCGCAGGGCGGCGGCGTCTCGCCGGCCGAGGCAGTGCGCCTGATCAACCGCGAGAAGGCCGTGGTGGTGGATGTGTGCGAGCCGGCCGAATACGCCGCCGGCCATGTGGTGGGTGCGCGCAGCGTGCCGCTGGACACGCTGGAGAAGGCCGGCAAGGAACTGCCGTCCAACAAGACCCTGCCGCTCGTGGTCGTCTGCGCCAGTGGCGCACGGGCCAACAAGGCCGCTGCGCTGCTGCGCCAGCGCGGCCATGAAAACGTGCAGGTGCTGGCCGGCGGCATGCGCGCCTGGCGCGAAGCCAACCTGCCGGTGGAAACCAGCAAGGCCTGAGTGGGCTTGGGCTGGCTTGTGCCGGCGCATGTCCTGATGCCGCCTGCGGCCTTGCCGTGCGGCCCTGCAGGCCGGTGGGCCGCGGCGGACAATTCAGGCCTGTCCTGACCAAAGCTGACGCCATGAACAAAGTCCAGATGTACACGACCCAGGTCTGCCCGTTCTGCATTCGCGCCAAGGCCTTGCTGAAGCAACGCGGCGTGGAATCCATCGAGGAGATCCGCGTTGACCTGGAGCCCTCGCAGCGCAACCTGATGATCGAACGCACAGGCCGCCGCACGGTGCCGCAGATCTTCATCGGCGACACCCATGTGGGCGGTTGTGATGACCTGATGGCGCTGGACCAGCGCGGTGGTTTGCAGCCTCTGCTGCAAAAGTCCTGAAACCCGTCCGCGGCCAAGTGCAGGCCCTGCGGCGTTGCGCCTCGGCCAGTGTCACAGGCGCTGCGCCATAATGCCGCCCGCAGCCCGCCACCATCCCGGGGCGGGCTTTGTCTTTTCCCGAAAGCGCTTCATGGCCGAACAAGACCAGACCCCCGTGTTCCAGCTGCAACGCATGTACCTGAAGGACTTGTCGCTGGAGCAACCGAACTCCCCGCAAATCCTGCTGGAGCAGCAGCAGCCGCAAGTCGACATCCAGCTGGGCATGGGCGCCGAGCCGATCGCCGAAGGCATCTTCGAGGTCAGCGTCACCGCGACCGTGACCACCAAGGTCGGCGAACGCACGCTGTTCCTGGTCGAGGCCAAGCAGGCCGGCATCTTCGAGATCCGCAACGTGCCGGACGCGCAGCTGTCGGGCATCGTCGGCGTGGTCTGCCCGCAGATGATCTACCCGTACCTGCGCGCCATCGTCTCGGACGTCTGCACCCGCGCAGGCTTCCCGCCCATCCTGCTGGCCGAAGTCAACTTCCAGGCCATGTTCGAAGCCCAGCAGGCGCAAGCCGCTGCCGGCGCCGCAGGCAACCCCGCAGCGATCAACTGATCCTCGTGCCAAGCGCTGCGCCGCCGCTGCGCATCACGGTGCTCGGCGCTGGCGCCTGGGGCACTGCGCTGGCGATTGCCGCCGCACAGCGCCACGAGGTGCTGCTGTGGGCGCGGGATGCGGCACAGGTGGCCGAGATGGTCGCTGCGCGCTGCAACACCCGTTACCTGCCCAGGCTTGCGTTCCCGGCTGGCCTGTTGCCCAGCGCCGACTGGGCGCGAGCGATGGCGCATGCAGCCGACGACGGTCTTTTCATCGTCGCCACGCCGATGGCCGGCCTGCGCGCCACGCTGGCCGCGCTGCCGGCACAGGCGCGGGTCTTCTGGCTCTGCAAGGGCTTCGAGGCCGGCAGCGGGCTGCTGGGCCACCAGATTGCCGAGCAGGAGCTGCCGAATGCGCGCGCAGGCGTGCTGTCCGGCCCCAGCTTTGCGCAGGAAGTGGCGGCAGGTTTGCCGACCGCACTGGTCGCCGCCAGTGCCGATGAGGCGTTGACCCGTCTGGCCGTGGATGCCTTCCATGGTGGCGCCTTGCGCGTCTACATGTCGCCCGATCCCATCGGGGTCGAGGTTGGCGGTGCGGTGAAGAACGTGCTGGCGATTGCGACTGGCATTGCGGACGGGCTGGGGTTGGGCCTGAACGCCCGCGCGGCGCTGATCACCCGCGGGCTTGCCGAGATGTCACGCCTGGGCGTGGCGATGGGCGCACGCGCCGACACCTTCATGGGCCTCACCGGCCTGGGCGACCTGGTGCTCACGGCCACTGGCGATCTTTCGCGCAACCGCCAGGTTGGCCTGGCGCTGGCCGAGGGTCTGGACTTGCCGGCCGCGTTGGCCCGGCTGGGCCATGTTGCTGAAGGCGTCTACAGCGCTGCCACCGTCACTGCACGGGCGCAGGCCCTGGGCGTGGACATGCCGCTGTGCGAAGCGGTGAGCCAGGTGCTGAACGGTGGGTGCACGCCGGCCCAGGCGGTGGCGCAGCTGATGCAGCGCGACGCGCGCGTCGAAACGCTTTAGACGCTGCCCTCGAAACCGCACTGCCGCCAGGCTTCGAAGACCGACACCGCGACCGCGTTGCTGAGGTTCAGGCTGCGCTGGTCCGGCCGCATCGGCAGCCGCAGGCGCTGTTCGGCCGGGAAGGTTTCGCGCAGTGCCGGCGGCAAGCCGGCGGTTTCCTGGCCGAAGACCAGCACGTCGCCTGCTTGCCAGGTCACCTCGCTGGGCCGGCGCCGGCCGTGGGTCGTGAAGGCAAAGCAGCGCGCCGGGTCGGGCTGCTCGGCGTCCAGGAAGGCCTGCCATGAAGCGTGGCGATGCACTGCGGCGTACTCGTGGTAGTCCAGCCCGGCGCGCTGCAGCAGCTTGTCTTCCATGCTGAAGCCCAGTGGCTCGATCAGGTGCAGCGCGCAGCCGGTGTTGGCCGCGAGGCGGATCACGTTGCCGGTGTTGGGCGGGATTTCGGGGTGGACGAGCACGATGCGGAACATCGCGGCATTGTCGCGTCTGTCGCCGCACTCAATCCTTCGGCGCTGCGGTCGGTGTTCGTGCAAGCACCCAGAGCCAGACTTGCGCTGCGCCGGCTTGCTGCAGCGTGCGTGCCGCCTCGAACGCGGTGGCGCCGGTGGTCATCACG
>NZ_VIDT01000263.1 GCF_006519715.1 Ideonella azotifigens | reverse complement strand
GACCACTTCGGGCGGGTCGATCGGCTGCTCTGCTGCGCTGGCGTGGGCAGCCCGCGCCAGCCGGTCTGGCAGAGCAGCGAGGAAGACTACCGCGCCTGCTTCGACATCAACGTGCTGGGCGTCATGCTCAGCCTGCGTGCGGTGATGCCGCTGCTGATCGAGCGCGGCGAAGGCCGGGTGGTGGTGATCGGCGGCACCTACGGTCACAAAGGCGTGGCCAATGCGGCGCTCTACGCCGCCTCCAAATGGGCGGTGCGCGGGCTGGTGAAGTCGGCTGCGCTGGAAGGCGGGCCGCACAACGTCACCGCCAACATCGTGGCCCCCGGCGGCATTGCCGGGCCGCGACTCAAGCGCCTGTTCGAGGCCTCGGCCGAACGCGAAGGCCTGCCTTACGACACCGTGCTGCGGCGCTTCACTGCACAGTCGGCGCTGGGCCGGCTGGTCAGCGGCGAGGACGTGGCTCAGGCCGTGATCCACCTCTTCTCCGACGGCGGCCGCCTCATCACCGGGCAGGACCTGGTGGTCGATGCCGGCACGCTGGTCTGAACACAGCCCAGGTGTCCGTGACGCCTGCCTACCCTCTTTGCCTACCAAGCGCATGACCTCTTCCGAAGCCTTTGCCCGCGACACCCAGATCGTTCACCTTGGCCGCGATCCGCAGGCCAACCACGGCATCGTCAACCCGCCCGTCTACCACGCCTCCACCTTCATCTTCAACTCGGTGGCCCAGCTGCTGGAGACCCGCCGCGACCGCGCCAGCGGGGCCTTCGAGCAGTTCACCTACGGCCGCGAGGGCACGCCCACCACCCGTGCACTGGAAGATGCCGTGACCCAGCTGGAGGGCGGCTACCGTGCGGTGGTCACCTCCTGCGGCCTGGGCGCCATCTGCGCCTCGCTGACGGCCTTTCTCTCAGCCGGCGATCACCTGCTGATCATCGACAGCCTGTATGGTCCGGTGCGGCAGTTCTGCGACGAGTACCTGAAGCGCTTTGGCGTGGAGGTGAGCTACTACGACCCGCTGATCGGGGCCGACATCGCCCACCTGGTACAGCCCAACACGCGGGTGATCTACCTGGAGTCGCCCTGCTCGCTGACCTTCGAGATGACGGACGTGCCGGCCATCACCCGGGTGGCGCGGGCGCGCGGCATCACCACCATCATGGACAACACCTGGGCCACGCCGCTGTGCTTCCAGCCTCTTGCGCACGGCGCGGACGTGTCCATCCATGCCGCCACCAAATACATCTCCGGCCATTCCGACCTGATGCTGGGCATTGCGGTGTGCAACGAGGCGGCCTTCATCCCGGTGAAGAAGACGGCCTCGGCCTCGGGCTACTGCGGCGGCCCGGACGACATCTACATGGCCTTGCGCGGCCTGCGCACCCTCAGCCTGCGCCTGCAGCGCCACCAGGAAACGGCGACCACCATTGCCCGCTGGCTGCAGCGGCGGCCGGAAGTCTCGCGCGTGATGTATCCGGCGCTGCCGGACGACCCCGGCCACGCGATCTGGCGGCGCGATTTCAACGGCGCCAGCGGCCTGTTCGGTGCCGTGCTCAAGCCTTGCAGCGAGCAGCAGTTCGCCGCCATGCTGGACCACATGGACCTGTTCCTGATGGGCTACTCCTGGGGCGGCTTCGAAAGCCTGGTGGTGCCAACCTACCCGGCCACCCTGCGCAGCGCCCGGCCCTGGCAGGAGAAGGGCCCGGCGCTGCGCCTGCATGCCGGCCTGGAAGACCCGGACGACCTGATCCGCGACCTGGAACGGGGATTCGCGCGGCTGGCCGCAGCCGCCTGAGGCACCACGCGATGACTGCAAGCCCCTCCCTCGCCAACACCCCCCACCCCTTCCTGGACGGCCGCGCCAAGCGCCTGCTGATTGGCGGCCAGTGGCAGCCTGCCGCCTCGGGCAAGACCTTCGAGACCTGCAACCCCGCCACCGGTGCCGTGCTGGCCCAGGTGGCCGAGGCCGGCCAGGTGGACGTGGACCGGGCCGTGGCCGCGGCGCGCCAGGCCTTCGAGGGCCCCTGGCGCCGCTTCAAGCCTGATGAGCGGGCCGCGTTGATGCACGCGCTGGCCGACCTGGTGGACACCCATTACGAAGAGCTGGCCTGGCTGGACACGCTGGACATGGGCGCCCCCATCCGCCACACCCGCGGTGCCCGGCGTCACCTGGTGGGCATGCTGCGCTACTTCGCTGGCCAGGCGACCTGCATCCACGGCCAGACGGCCGAGACCTCGCTCAACGGCAACATGTTCGCCGCCACGCTGAAGGAGCCGGTGGGCGTGGTCGGGGCCATCATTCCGTGGAACGGTCCGCTGTGGGCCACCATCTTCAAGACCGCGCCGGTGCTCGCCAGCGGCTGCACGCTGGTGCTCAAGCCGGCGGAGGATGCACCGCTGACGCCGCTGCGCTTTGCCGAGCTGGCCGAGCAGGCCGGCGTGCCGCCGGGCGTGCTCAACGTGGTGACCGGCTTCGGCCAGGAAGCCGGTACCGCGCTGGCCGCCCACCCGGGCGTGGACAAGCTGTCCTTCACCGGCTCGGTGGCCACCGGCCAGGCCATCGTGCGGGCCTCGGCCGGCAACCTCAAGCGGCTCTCGCTGGAGCTGGGTGGCAAGTCACCGCACATCCTGTTCGCCGATGCCGATGTGCCGCGGGCAGCGCAGGCCGCGGCCATCGGCGTGTTCGCCAATGCCGGGCAGATCTGCAGCGCCGGCACGCGGGTGTTCGTGCAGCGCGAGATCCATGCGCAGGTGGTGCAGGCCATGGCAGAGGTGGCGGCCACCCTGCGCGTGGGGCCTGGTGTGGACGCCGAGAGCGACATCGGGCCGCTGGTGTCGGCGCGCCAGGTCGAGCGCGTGCTGGGGTATGTGGAGAGCGGCCGGGAACAAGGTGCGCGCCTGGTGGCCGGCGGCGAGCGGCTGGGCGGGCCGCTGCATGCGCAGGGCCACTTCATGGCGCCCACGGTGTTTGCCGAGGTGGCCGACGGCATGCGCATCGCGCGCGAGGAAATCTTCGGGCCGGTGGCTGCGGTGCTGCCGTTTGATGACCTGGATGAGGTGGTGCGCCGCGCCAACGACTCGCCCTTCGGCCTGGGCGCGGGCGTCTGGACACGCGACATCGGCCGTGCACATGCCATCGCGCGGCGCCTGCAGGCCGGTTCGGTGTGGGTCAACTGCTACAACCAGATGGACCCGTCCATGCCCTTTGGCGGCGTGAAGTTCAGCGGTTATGGCCGGGAGTCCGGGCCGCAGCAGCTCGATGAATACCTGAACGTGAAGGGCTTGTGGATCCAGCACGACTGAGTGGTCGAGGCGCTCGGCGCGCTTGGAGCAGAGAAGGTCGCGCAGCAATGCGCGGCCTTTTTTTGTGTTGCATCAGTGCCGATTTCTGCGGACCGAGGTGTTGCCGTTTTGTCGCGCGCCCTCGCGAAAAGCCGAACGGCAACGGTCTTGCCGGGCCAGCGTGGCCCGGCAGAGGCCTCGTAGCGATGTGCGCATGACACCCCGACGAAAAAAGCAATTCTTCACAGCGAGGCTTCTCGATAAATTGAATTTGCACTGCAGCGGTCGGGCACCCGAGAGACGCCGCCGCACCGTTCTCCACCCCATCGGAAGCCAACCATGAAAACCGAATTCATTGCCACCGTACTGGCCACAGCAGCGGCTGCGGCGATGGCACAGACCAGCCCCGCCGCCGATCCGCAGCAGACCGACATCGGCCGCGTCAGCGCCTCCGGTGCGTCCAACGCGAACCCGCAGGACACGCCGTCGGCCACTGGCGTGACGCGCAAGGAAATCGCTGGCGGCCTGATGGTCGACGAGAACGTGTCCAAGGCCAAGAGCTCGGTGACGCGCGACTTCATCCAGAAGCAGCAGCCCTCGGCCGACGTGTTCCAGCTGCTGAAGTACTCGCCCGGGGCCAACGCGGCGCCCAGCGACGCCTGGGGCCTGTCGCCCGGGGTGCTTTCGGTGCGTGGCATGGACGGCGGCCAGATGGGCTTCAACTTCGAGGGCATGCCGCTGAGCGTGGCCTCCAACTGGTCGGTGTTCCCCGGCCAGTACATCGACACCGAGAACACCGATGTGGTGACGCTGAACCAGGGCTCGGCGGATCTGTCCTCGCCCGACGTGACGGCCACCGGCGGCATCGTCGACCTGTTCCTGCACACGCCCTCCAAGCAGCGGGGCGGGCTGCTGACGATGTCGGTCGGCACGGACAACGCCTGGCGCGTCTTCCTGCGCGGCGAGACCGGCGAGATCGGCGACACCGGCTTGCGCGCCTTCGGTTCCATCTCGCAGATCGAGACCGATCACTTCCGCGGCCCAGGCCATGACCGCAAGCAGCACCTGTCGCTGGGTGCGGTGCAGGAATGGGGCGGCGGCAGCCGCAGCAAGCTGGCCCTGACCTATTCGAAGATCGCGCGAGACGTGTACAAGAACCCCACGCTGGCCCAGTGGAAGGCCGACGGCATGGACGGCGCGAGTACCAACTACGACGCCACCTACACCGCTGGCAGCCTGAGCTACTACCGCATGCTGCAGAACCCCTGGGAGAACCTGCTGCTGTCGGTGCCCACGGACCTGCGGGTGAACGACAAGCTCACGCTGAACGTCACGCCCTATCTGTTCTACGGCTTCGGCGGCTCAGGCTCGGCCGGCACGCTCAATGAAAGTTCGGTGGGCTTTGGCAACACGGTGCAGGCCGTGGACCTGAACGGCAACGGCACCACGACCGACACCGGGGTCACCTACTACAACCCCATCATCGAGAAGAACCTGCGCACCGGCATCACCGTCAAGGGCAACTACCAGCTCGACAACCACGCGCTGGTGGCCGGTGTCTGGATGCAGCGCTCGCGCGACCAGCTCTATCGCCCCTACAGCCTGATGAACGACGACGGCACGCCCGTGGATGTGGACGGCAGTTCCTCGCTGATCCGCACCGCCAGCGGCCAGGTGGTGAACCAGTGGAACCAGGACACCCACGACAGCTTCTACTCGGCGTTCCTGGGCGACACCATCAGCCTGATGGACGACAGCCTGAACATCGATGTTGGCGTGAAGAAGATGTGGCTGGAGCGCGTGGGCAAGAACCGCGTGCCCAGCGACGTGACGCGGACCGAGGCTCAGAACGACCCGCTGCTGCCCACGGCCGCCATCCGCTACAAGTTCGATGACGTGAACTCTGTGTTCGCCAGCGTCGCGCGCGGCGTGCGCATCCTGCCGGCCGGCGCCCTTTACCCGCGCTACAGCGCGTCGACGGGCGCCGTCACCACACGGGCCAACCCGGACCAGGCCTCGGAGAAGTCCACCGCCTTCGAGCTGGGCTATCGCTACCAGGGCCCGCTGGTCAGCCTGTCCACCTCCGCCTTCCATTACGCCTTCGAGAACCGGCAGATCTCGGCCCAGGTCTGTGACCCGGGCTGCGTCAGCTCGCCCATCGACGGGGGCAAGCAGCGCGCCTTCGGCCTGGATTTCGAGGCCGGCCTGCGGCCTTTCATGAACTTCCGGCCCTATGCCTCGCTGGAGCTGCTGAAGACGCGCATCGAGTCCGACATCCCGGTCTCGGGGGACTACCTGGCCACCAGTGGCAAGCAGGCGGTGCGCGCGCCCAAGGTGCAGGCCGCGCTGGCGGTGGATTACGACAACGGCAGCTTCTTCGGCAACCTGGGCTGGAAGTACGTGGGCAGGCAGTACGCCACCTTCATGAACGACCAGGAGATCGCGGCCTACACCACGTTGGACATCGGCCTGGGCTACCGCTTCACGCTGCCGCCCTCGTCCGGCCTGACCAAGCCTGAGCTGCGCCTGAACGTGATGAACGCCACCGACCGCCACTACCTCTCAGGTGTCAACAGCGTCACCACCAACGCGGTGGCCACCACCGCGATCAACGGCAAGACCATCGCGGCCTCGCAGCCGAGCTACCTGGTGGCCAACCCCGTGTCCGCGATGCTCACCTTCGCGGTTGGATTCTGAGGATTTCCTGACATGTCGATCAGCCAAGACTTTCTGCATGCCGCGACGATCAACCTGCTCTACGCGGCGATCGTCATCCTGACCTTCGTGATCATCGAGCGACTGGTCTACTACGTCTACCTGATCCGGCGCCGGGCGCCGATTGCCAGGGCCATCGCCGCAGCGGTGGCAGTGGATGCCAGCAGTCCCTTGCCGGACCTGCCGGCCGGCACCGATGTGTTGACGCAGGCCATGCGGGAGTACGTGGACACGCAGCGCAAGGGCCAGGTCTCGCGCAACCGCATCGAGGACCTTTCCTCGGCGCTCTTCCTGCGCGTGGACGGCAGCGTCAACCGCGGGCTGTGGATCCTGGACACCATCGTCACGGCAGCGCCGCTGCTGGGCCTGCTGGGCACCATCCTCGGGATCATGGACACCTTCCAGGCCCTGTCGGCCGGCGGTGTTTCCGACCCCTCGGCGGTGAGCCGCGGCATCGGTTCGGCGCTGTTCGCCACCGCCATCGGCATTGGCACGGCGCTCTACGGGCTGTTGGGTCACAACGTGCTGCACCGCCTGGGCGAATGCATCACCGAGGACTTCAAGAGCTTCCTGCTCGAAACCACGAAGTGACCGGGAGCGCGCGATGAGATCCTTTCCCCAACGCAAGCAGCGCCAGGCGCGCATCGAGATCATCCCGATGATCGACGTGATGATGTTCCTGCTGGTGTTCTTCGTGCTCATCAGCACCAACGTGCTGCCCGCGCTGGGCTTGAACGTCGCGCTGCCAGGCTCGGCCAAGCCCGATCCGATCAAGGACGAGTCGCTGCGCATCACCCTCACGGTGGACCACGATGGCGCGGTCTATGTGGACGGGCAGCCCACGCCGATGCCGCAGCTGGCCGACAAGCTCAAGGCGCTGGCCGGCAGCAAGCCGGCCAAGGTGATCATCGCCGGCGATGCCAGCGCCAAGCTGCAGACGCTGGTCGACCTGCTGGACCAGCTCAAGGCCGCAGGCATGCCCGCCGCTTCCATCATCACCAAGCGCCAACCCTGAGCGAGCGACCGTGACGATTCGCGACCCCTTCGAGCGCGCCTCCCATGGCG
>NZ_VIDT01000262.1 GCF_006519715.1 Ideonella azotifigens | reverse complement strand
ACGCGGTATGCGGACGACCTGGTGATCTCCGGCGGCGCGGAACTGGGAGGGTTGGCCGAGCGGGTGGAACGCTGGGTCGGCCGCATCGCGCTGGAAGAAGGCCTGGCGCTGAACCACCGCAAGACGCGTTGCCAGACGGCCGGGCGCCGGCAGTCGGTCTGCAGCATCGTGGTGAACCAGCGGCCCAACCTGCCGCGCGACGAATTCGACCGGCTCAAGGCCGTGTTGCACCAGTGCGTGACGGCCGGGCCTGCGGCGCAGAACCGCGAAGGCCATGCCGACTGGCGCGGCCACCTGCAAGGCCGCGTGGCCTGGGCGGCACAGCTCAACCCGGCCAAGGCCGCGAAGCTGCAAGGCCTGCTGGCGCAGATCGACTGGGCGCGCTGAGTCAGCGAACCAGCCTCAGAACACCAGTTCTTCCGCCGGCACCGCGTGGTTCTTGCGGCCTGGATATTCCAGCCAGCGCATCGCAATGTTCAGCTCGCGGATCACCATCGCCGCCTCGATCACGCTGCCATCTTCCAGCGTCATCGAGTCGGTGGTGTGCGCGTCCGACACCAGCGTGAGGTCGTAGCCATGGTCCAGCGCGGCGTAGGCGGTGGCACGGATGCACCAGTTGCTGGACGCGCCGGCCAGCACGATGTGCGTGGCGCCCAGCCGCGCGAGCTCGCCGTCCAGCGGCGTGTCCTCGAAGGCCGAGTTCCACTGCTTGTGGATGCGCGTCTCGCCTTGCGCAGGCGCCAGACCCGGCGCCCATTGCCAGTCCGCCGAGTCCCGTGGCATTTCCTGGTTGTGATGCTGCACCCACAGCACCGGCGCCCCCGCCGCGCGGGCGCGCTCGACCGCGCGCTGCACCTGCGCCACCACCGGCACCGGCTGCCAAGCGTTCCGCACCACACCGACCTGAACGTCCACCACCAGCAAGATCGAACGACTGCCTTCGCGTACCGTGGCCATGACCTGTCTCCTAGGGCAACACTTTCACCTTGAGGTTCCTGAAATGCGTTTCGCTGCCGGGGTCGTGACCCTGCAGCGCGAAGGTGCCGCTGGCCAGTAGGCGCTGCTCCAGGCCTTCGGGCCGCGGCGGGTTGGCTTCCTCGGTGTAGTCGACGATGCGCTCGCCATTGATGCGGGTGACCACGTGCTTGCCTTCGACGCGGATGCTCATCGTCAGCCATTGGCCGTCGGGCACCGGTACCTTGGAGTAGTCGACGATGCCCCACAGCCCTCCCGTGCGGCTGGGGTCGCTGTGCGAGTTGTTGACCTGCACTTCGTAGCCCTTGTCCGGCCAGCCCTTCTCCTGCCACTGGGTGTGGAAGTAGACGCCGGAGTTGGCTTTCGGATACGTCTTCAGGTCGACGCGCAGCTCGAAGTTCCTGAAGTCGTGGTTGGCCACCGGGCCGAGGTAGAACAGGTGTGAGCGCGGGCCGTGCACGACGATCTCGCCATCCTTCACGCTGAAGGTGCCGGGCGCGTCGCTGGCACGCCAGTTGTCCAGGCTCTTGCCGTCGAACAGCAGTTGCCAACCTTCTGCCTGCTCGGTGGGACTGAGGGTGTTCACTTCGGCTCCAAACACGGTGGCCGCCTGTGCAAGCAGCAGGCCGGCGATCAAGGTCAGTTTGTTCATGCGCATCTTCGGTTCAAACAGGGCGGATGCCGACGATCTTCAGCACCTCGGCCGGCGGGCCGTCGAAGGTTTCGGAAGGCGTGTTGCCGACAAAGCCCAGGTCTTTCATGCCTTGCGGGCTGGTGTAGAAACCGCCGGCCGTGAGGTCGCGAAAGCGGGCGAAAAACCGGGCCGGCCTGGCAAAGCGCGGGCTGGTCTTGGCGGCCACGCTGCAGATGTCGTCGCACACGGCGTGCTGCTGCTCAGCGCTTGTTTCGGCAAACGGTTTGCGAAAGCGACGGCCGGCTTCGGCGTCCATCCAGGCCAGGCCTTGCACGATCAGCGCCTTGTCCTTCACATGGTCCGGGTAAGGCGCGCTGACCCATTCGTCGATGAACTGGTGCACCTGCAGCTCGGCCGCACTGGGCGAGTGTTCGTCTGCCGGGATGATGACCGCGCACAGCACCTCGGCGCAGCGCCGCTGGCGCTCGCTGAAGCTGAGCGGCCACAGCTCGCCGGCGCGGTAGGTCTTGACCAGGTTCGGGTCGGTGCCGTAGCCGGTGGGCCGCGGCTTGGGCACGGCCGCACCGGTGGGCGACCAGGCCGGCAAGGTGGCCGCGGCCAGCATCCATTGCAGCGATTCGCGTCTTTGCATGGTCATCACAGCTCCTTGCGGCGCAAGCGCTCGACGATGTGGTCCGCCGCACGCCAGGCCAGCGCCATGATGGTCAGCGTGGGGTTTTTGTCGGCGTTGGAAGCAAACGGCGCGCCGTCGGTGATGAACAGGTTCTTCACGTCCCAGGTCTGGCAGAAGGCGTTGGTGACCGAGCGCTGCGGGTCGCTGCCCATGATGGCGCCGCCCACCTCGTGGATGATGGAACCGCCCGCCGCGATGGCCTTGCGGCCGTCCAGTTCGGCCTTGCCCTGCACCTTGCCACCCATGGCCTCGATGATCTCGGCGAAGGTCTTCTGCATGTGCGCGGCCTGGCGCGTCTCGTGGTCCGACCATTGCCAGTGGAAGCGCAGCACCGGAATGCCCCACTTGTCCTTCACCGCCGGGTCGATCTCGCAGTAGGACTGCTCGTTGGGGATCATCTCGCCCCGGCCGGAGAAGTAGGCGAACGAGCCGTAGTAGCGCCGCGCGTCGGCCTTGAGCTGCCGGCCGTAAGTGCCGCCGTTGAGCCACTCCAGCTCCGCCGCAGTGCCCATGGACGGCATGCGCCGGCCGGTGCCCAGCTCGATGTGATAACCCCGCGCAAAATTCATCTGGCCCTTGGCCTGCTGCTGGTACAGCCACCAGGGGGCATAGAGGTGCGAGCCGCCAGCGCCGTCCTCGTTGTGCGGCGGCAGGTTTTCCAGCAGCGGGATCTGGCCGCCCAGGTCGCTGCCCACGGTGTCCATCACGTAGCGGCCCAGCTTGCCGCTGCTGTTGGCCACGCCATGCAGGAACTGCGCGGACTTGGAGTTCAGCAGGATGCGCACCGACTCGCAGGCGCTGGCTGCCAGCACCACGACGCGGCCCGTCACCAGTTCGTGCTGGCCATTGGTCTTGTCGACAAAGCGCACGCCGGTGGCCTTGCCAGCCTTGTCGGTCACCACCTCGTAGGCCATCGCATTGCAGACGATGTCCAGCGCGCCGCTGGCCAGCGCCGGCGGCAGATGCACCGCGGTGGACTGGTAGGTCGCACGGATGGAGCAACCACGGCTGCAGGGCGTGGCCCAGAAGCAAGCGGCCCGGGCCTGCATGTCCTGCGCAATGATGCGCTGGGCGCGCTCGTTGCCCGGGTGCAGCTTGGCGGGAATCGTCTTGTGGTCCAGCGGCCGGGTGAGCACTGCACGGTGGATGGGCACCACCGGCACACCCAGCGTGGCACCGCGCTGCTGCACCAGCCGCTCGCCCACGCGGGCGGCCGGCGGCGGCAGCAGGCAGCCGTCCGGCGAATCAGGCGTGTTCTCCAGCCCCTCGTTGGAGCCGTAGACGCCGATCAGCATCTCGACCTTGTCGTAATACGGCGCCAGGTCCTCATAGCCAATCGGCCAGTCGAAGCCCAGGCCGTCGCGCGAATGCGGCTTGAAGTCGTACGGCCCGTTGCGCAGCGCGATGCGGCCCCAGTGGTTGGTGCGCCCGCCCAGCATGCGAGCCCGCCACCACTCGAACTGCCGGCCATCTTCCTTGGAGGCCCTGGTGTACGGTTCGCCCGGCACCGCCCAGCCGCCGTCGATGGTGGCGTCGTAAAAGCCGAAGGGCTTGTCCGGCGTGCCGGCGCCGCGCAAGGGCGCGTCGGCATAGGTCTGGAACATCGGCGTCTCCGCCGCGATGTCGTAGTTCCGGCCGGCCTCCAGCATCAACACCTTCACGCCTTCCATCGCGAGGGTGTAAGCCGTCTGCCCGCCACCGGCCCCCGAACCAACCACGATCACGTCGTAGTCCTTCTGCAGGGTGCGAGGGGTCACGAATGGCAAGAAAGTCCTCCTTGGCTGGCGCGTGGCGAGCGGTGGGTGGCGGCCGGCTTGTGGCCGTCAACCTCATGGTCGCACAACGACGCGCCACAAAATGGCCGAGGTCTCGCCCGTCGCATGTACGGACTTGCAGACATGCTTCCAGCCGTTGGACGCCAACTCGTCCCGATCAACCTGGCGCAGGACCGTACGGTGCCGCCCGTTGCCCCGCACCATGCGCCCAATACTTGTCCCCGAACGACCAGTGCCACCACTCGTACGGGTAGTTCACGAAGCCCTGGGACTGCATGGCGTCGACCAGACAGCGACGCAGTGCCCGTGCAGCTTCGGGAATGTCCTCGGCGCCGGTGAAGCACCGGTTCTCGCTCACCTCGGGAGAGGCGTCGTAGGCGGTGCCCATGTCCAGCTCACGGCCAGAAGCGTCGGCCAGGGTCACGTCGACCGCGCCGCCGGTCACGTGGGTCGCACAGTCCGGCGGGGCGATGAAGCGGGCGGCGAGCAGGCGCAGCGCGGCAGCATCCATCTCGGGATGCAGGCCACGCAACTTGGCCAAGTAGCGGTCGAAGTAGCGGTGCTGAATGGCCAGCGGGCGGTAGGCCTCCTTGACCAGCAGTCGCGTCCCTGCCGGCAGAGACGCGGCCACCGCCGCCAGGCGCTGCGCCGCACCAGCGCGAAGCCGAAAGTCCGGCACGTAGCCCAGGTGGGCCACGTTCTGCGGCGACTCGTCCAGCAGCAGCGCGCCGCCGGCCTCGGCCACCAGCGGGACCAGCGGCTCTCCGTTGTCCTGTACCGGCAGTTTCTGGATGCAGTCGTCGGCGACGGTCGGAAACATGTGAGATGGAAAGTTCAAGACATTTCGGAACCGGGCAGCCGCAATCGAAGGGTTCGGCCTTCTTCCGCATTCATCAATTTGATCTGATGCCGACGAAACACAGCCGTCCAAATCGATTCGCCCATCGCATCCAAAGGGGACTGAACGAGGTAGCACGTGACGCCCTCCGGCGTTGCCACGATCTCGATCACCTGCCCCGAGCTTCCACGCTGGACGCGATCCAAAAGATCGTACGGTGGATGTAGCACCTGCACTTCATCGCCGACACGCGGCAGACGCCAGCAGCCGAAGCAGAGGGCCAAGGCTTGATCACCGCGACCAATGGCGCGAGCCAGCTCCTTCAGCCACGAAGGCCCCTCCGGTGCATCCGTGCTGTAGCGGAACGAGCGATCGCAACGTGGGCAGTAGGCGTAGGCCATGGCTGGATCATCCGCGGCGGAACGACCGCACCAGCTGCAGCTCGCCGATCTTGCGCATCGGCACGACAAAGGTCTCTCTTCGTTCGGCGCCGGTGTTTTCGTCGAAGACCAGCGTGACGCGGCCGGTGATGATGGGTTGCTGGCGGGTGGACTCGTCGAAGTGGTAGCCCTGGTCGCCGAAGTTGCCCCAGTAGTTGACGTAGACGTGATAAACGCCGGGCACCGGCGCGGTGACCGAGAACATCTCTGGGCCGGCGCCGTCCACGCTGTCCACGTCCAGGCCGCCACCGGTGGCGAGGATGGGATTGCCGAAAAAGGCGTGGCCGCCATCGGGGGTGAGCACGTGCAGGTCCAGCTCGGCGTGCGGATCGTCCCAGGCCAGGATGATGCGGACCTGGGCCTTGGTCTTCAGCGGGTTGGCGTCGTAGAACTGCACGCGCTGCTGGGTCTTGCCGTCGGTGCCGCGCAGCGAGATGGTGTTGCTGCCTGGGCCGAAGGCATAGGGGCGCGCAAAGCGGCCTTCCTGGTCGCTGTAGAGCGGCATGGCGTTGCCGTTGACGACCAGCGTGGGCGGATGGCGCTGGGTCTTGTCAAACGCCTTGAGCTGGCCTTCGATCAGCGTGCGGCCGCGCTGGCCGCCGCGGTCGATCAGGTTGTTCGGGTAGGCGTAGCCGACCGTGTCGCCGTTGTCGAGCAGGCCGCTGTGGGTCCAGCCGCCGGCGGGGTGCTGGATGTCGCGGTCGGCTGCGATCGCGGACACACCGGCGGCCAGCAGCAAGGCAATCAGGACGGCACGCATCACGGGATCACGAAGGAACGGATCAGGGTCAGCTCGCCGGGCTTGCGCATCGGTACGCGGAAGGTTTGCTGCTTCTCGCTGGGCGTGCCTTCGTTTTCGATGACTGCGACCTGGGCCACGGTGATCACGTCGCGCTGTTCGCCGGCGCCGAAGTAGTTGACGTAGACGTGATAGACCCCGGGCACCGGTGCGCGGCTGGCGTAGATCTCGGGTCCGAAGCCTGTCGTGACGTCCACGTCCAGCGCACCGCCGTTGGCCACCACGCGCTCGCCGTACCAGGCGTGCTGGCCATCGGGCGAGACGACGTGCAGGTCCAGGTCGGTCTGGTCGGTGTCCCAGCTCAGCACCACGCGCAGCTTGACCGGCGCGCGGCCGGGATTGGCCTCGATGAATTGCACGCGCTTCTCGGTGCCGCCCGGCCCGCGCACGCTCACGCCATGCGAGCCGGCGCCAAACGACCAGGGCCGGGCGTATTGCCCGTCTTCGCCCACGCTCAGCGGCAGCGCCACGCCGTCCACCACCAGCCGAGCGACGCTGCGGCCATCTTTCGGCCTCGCCGCGATCTCATTGCCGATGCGGCCGGCGATCAAAGCAGTGCTGCTGCGGCCTGCGGTGTTGACGTTGGAGGCCGGGTAGTGGACCTCCTGAACGAAGTCCTGCCCGGTGCTGTCGCTGGCACGCCAGCCGCCGCGTGGCGTGTCGATGCCGGGCGACTGCTGGGCTTGCGCGGTGCAAGCCAGGAGGGAAGACAACAGGAGGAAAAGGTGGCGGGGCATCAAAGGTTCCTCAAACGTCGGCCAGCTGCTGGGCCAGGCGCTCGATGTAGGTTTCATCCTGGCCGCGCGGATGGCGGCGGAAGGCCAGGTGCAGGTATTCGTGGATCAGCGTGACGCGGCCTTCTCGGCTCTGCCATTCGCGCAGGAAGATGCGGCCACGGCGCGGGTCGGCATGCGGCACGCC
>NZ_VIDT01000261.1 GCF_006519715.1 Ideonella azotifigens | reverse complement strand
CCCGCTCGACCAGCACCGACACGCGCCGCCGCTCGAAGCCAAACGGCACTTCGTCGAGCTTCTGCCAGCCAGCCGGGTCCACGCCCGGCTGTGCCAGGATGGCGTCGTCGAGCGGGCTGCGCAGGCCCGACTCGAAGTGGCTGTTGAGCCAGGCCAGTTCCAGCACCCGCGCGCTGGGACGGCCTTCGGCGTCGACCGCCCGCTCGAGCCGGATGCTGGCCTCGGTCAGCGTGCCGGTCTTGTCGGTGCACAGCACGTCCATGCTGCCCATGTTCTGGATGGCCGGCAGATGCTTGACGACCACCTTGCGCTCGGCCATGCGCAGCGCGCCACGCGCCAGCGTCACCGAAACAACCATGGGCAGCAGCTCGGGCGTCAGCCCCACGGCCAGCGCCACGGCAAACAGGAAGGTCTCAGCCGAGAGTTGGTGGGCCAGCAGCTGCGCGAAGGTCACGAACAGCACCAGCGCCGCGGTCATCTTGACCAGCAGTTGCCCGAAGCCGCGTGTGCCGCGCTCGAATGCCGTGGGCGCAGCGTGCTTTCCCAAGGCATGCGACATCTCGCCGAGGAAGGTCGATCGCCCGGTGCGGCAGACCAGCAGCGTCGCGCTGCCTGTCAACACCGATGCGCCCATGAACGCCGCATTCACCGCCGCGCCGATGTCGCCCTCGCCTGCATCGAGCTCCTGCGGCTTTTTCTCCACCGGGTAGGCCTCGCCGGTCAGCATGGCCTGGCGCACGAAGAAGTCGCGCGCCTCGATGACCCGACCGTCTGCGGGCACCATGTCGCCAGCCGCCAGCTGCACCACGTCGCCCGGCACGAGCGCCGCTGCGGGCACCCGCGTCACCGTGCCATCCCGAAGCACGTTCGCGTTCAGCGCCACTGAACGCTTCAGACGCTCGGCTGCGTCGCCGGCCCGGTGCTCCTGCACGAACTCCAGCGCAACGCTGCCCACCACGATGAAGGCGATGACGGCGGCGCTGGTCGCGTCGCCCATCACCGCGGAAGCCCCACACGCCAGCAGCAGCATCAGCACCAGCGGGCTGTTGAAGTGCGCCAGGAAGGCCGACGCCATCCGCCGCCGAGGCTGTTGGTCCAGCGTGTTGGCGCCTTGCGCCGCAAGCCGGCGTGATGCTTCTGCGGAGGAAAGTCCTTGTCGCTCGGCCAGCAGCGAAGTCAGCAGCTCGGCTGTCGGCACTCTCCAGAAATCGCGCGGTGCCGGCCCCGTTTGCTTGGACACGCCCTGACCTCAGTCGGTCCGAGCAGGCGGCATGGACGCAAGCAGGAGGGAGAGCCAGGGCTGCATCCAGTGGCCGGCCAGCACGCTTGTCGACGCCGCAGCGCCAGGCCGCCTGGCGAGGGCGGCGGACCCGCCGTCCCGGACAGTGTCGGAGACGGGCAGATGCCCTGTGGCAGCGCGCCACCACGCATCGGCCCATGCCTGCTGGACGGCGTTGAGATGGAAGCTGGCGATCTCCTGCATCGAGCTGAGGGCGTGCTCAAGGGCCTGAGGGCCGGCTGCCACGCGAGTGAGCATCAGCCAACCATCGAGCCACTTCATGGCGAGTTGGTTGCCGCCCAGCGGGTGGAACCAGGCGTCGCTCCACTCATGCAGAAGACGCGGGCCATGCAGTGCATCCAGCACTGTCCATACAGCGTCAGGCCCAGATGTCGAGGAAGAGTCAGTTGGCACGGGCAACGCGGTCATGGCAATTTCCTGTTGAACATCCCTGAGAGATGACCGCAGCGAATGGCTGCACCAGGCGATGCTAGGCGCCCAACTTCGCAATCGCTTGCGCCAGCTCAAGCCTCGCCGCTTCGGCTGCCAGCCATGCCTCCACAAGCCGCCTGCCACGCCGCCTCGCTGCGCTGATCTGGCGCAATGTGCGTCCGGCCAATGGCAGTTCAATGACACCTCACGAAACAGGGGGCTCGCATGCAAGCCGCATCCACCTTGACCCGGCGGGCAGCCGGTGTGCGTCGGGAGACGGCGCAAGCCTGGAGGCGACCATGATCTGGCTGATCCTGGTGGGGCTGTGCATGCTCTGTGTGCTCCTCGGCGTCTTTCGGTTGGTGGTCATCGTGCTGACGCTCGATTGACCTGCGATGCAAGCCGCATGCGTCGGCTCAATCCACTGTCCGCAACGGCCTTGCCCTCCATGAATCAGGCAGGTGTCGAAATCTAGTGGTGCTTCCTGGTTTCAGCGGCACGGCCGCGGCCTGGCATTTCAGGACCAGCGCCCTGTCTTGACGCCGATCGCTGCAGACTTCTCGCCAGACCGCCGACCGCGCACCCTCAACGGTGGTCCAAAGCACGAATCTCCGTGACGAGTGCCGCATGCCGCGCCGCCACCTCGTTGCCCAAGGATTGGACCAGGGCAAACGAGCGTGAACGACGGATGGCCAGTTCCAACTCGACCAGCATGGCGTGCAAAGACGCAGCCCCGATCGATCCAGCGGCGCGCTTGAGGGATTGAATCCTGGGCAAGGCCTCGCTCGCCTGGTGGGCTGCAAGCGCCGACTGGATCAGTTCGATGTCCGGGACTGAGGACTCGACGAATGAGCGCAGCACCCCCGCAAAAACCGTCTCGCTGCCGTTCACCATTTGAAGCCCATAGGCCGCGTCCAGGCCGGTCAACCGCCACATCGGCAGTTCCCGCATGATCGCTGCCGCCTCGGCAGGCCGACGTTGCGGCGGCCCGCGCGGTCCGGCCTCGACGGGCTTACTCGGCAGCCACCTGAGCAAGGCGTTGAAGAGCACATCGGGCTCAACCGGCTTGGCCACGAAGTCGTCCATGCCAGCTTGCAGGCACATCTCGCGGTCTTCGCTGAATGCGTTGGCCGACAGCCCGATGATGGGTCGCCCGGACCAGCCCGGCAGCGCACGGATGCTGCGGGTGGCCGAGAGGCCGTCCAGCACCGGCATCTGCATGTCCATCAGGACCAGGTCGTATGCCAGGAGCTGCGCCTTTTCAACTGCCACCTGGCCGTTCACTGCGCTGTCGACCTCCAGCCCCACGGCCTTCAGCAGTTCGGTGGCCACCTCCCGATTCACCTCGTTGTCTTCCACCAGCAGGATGCGGGCGCCGGTGTGCCTGCGTCTCAACTGTTCCTCGGGCCTGAGCTGCACGGTTGAGGGCACGGCAGGCACCGGCCCCAGGCCGCGGCTCAGCCGGGCCGTGAACCAGAAGGTCGAGCCTCGACCAGGCATGCTGGTGACACCGACCTCGCCACCCATCAGCTGGGCCAGGTGCTTGGTGATGGCCAGCCCCAGTCCCGAGCCACCATGCAAGCGCGTGACCGTGGTGTCCGCCTGCTCGAACGCATTGAACAGGCGAGGCAGCGCCTGGGCAGCAACGCCAGCGCCGGTGTCCTGCACCTCGAAGCGCACCAGCAAGCCCGCCACAGTCTCCTCGACCAGCACGGCCCTCAGCGTGATGCATCCCTTGTCGGTGAACTTCACGGCGTTGCTTGCGTAGTTGAGCAGCGCCTGCCCCAGTCGCGTCAGATCACCATGCAGCCAAAGCGGCACCGCATCGAGGTCCACCCGCACATCGATGCCCTTGCCGCGAGCCTGTTCGCAGATGATGGACTGCACGTTGTCGAACAGCGCCGTCAAATGAAGATCGGTCAGGTCCAGCTGGAAACCACCGGCTTCGATCTTGGACAAGTCCATGATGTCGTTGACCACCGACAGCAGGTGGCGAGCCGCGACGTCGATCTTGCCCAGGCGATCAGTCTGTTCGGGCGTGGATCCGGTTCGCTGCAGCAGCTTGGTCAGGCCGATGATCGCGTTCAGCGGCGTGCGGATCTCATGGCTCATGTTGGCCAGGAACGCCGACTTCATGCGATTGGCGGCCTCTGCTGCGAGGCGCGCCTGCTCGGTCCTTTCGCGCAGCTCCGTAACGTCGCGCAGCACGGCCGTGTAGTAACGCTGGCCATCGACGTCCAGCTTGGAGATCGACACTTCCACCGGGAGGTGCTGGCCGTCTGCACGCACGGCAAACACGGCGCGCTCTGCGCCCATGCGCCGCTTGGCAGAGCCACGGGCACCGAACTCCCGGACGAAACTGCTGTGTTCGGCCCAAGCCGACTGAGGCAACAGCGTCTCCAGCGTGCGCCCGAGCATGTCGCTGCTGCTGCGCGTGAACATTTCCTCTGCGGCGGGATTGAACAGCACGATCCGCTGTTCACCGTCCAACACCACCACCGCGTCCATGACGGATCCAATGATCTGGTCGAAGCGCAGCTCGTGGTGGCGCAAGTGCCGCTGCATCGCCGTTCGGCCCACTTCGCTCAAGTGCAATGCGTTCGCGGTTCGCCAGATCAGCAGCGCGAACAACAGGGTGTAGGCCACGGTGATGAGCGCAATGCCGAAAGTGCCTTGCACCTGCCCCCGGCGCTCGGCAAACAGCAGCAGCCAGCCCAGAATGAAGGGGCCGCACAGCACATAGGGCAACAGCCGCCGCGCGGCCATGCCACCAGCCCCCTTGTCGACCAACAGGCGCATCAGGCCCTCCGAGGGCCTGGCCAGCAGCGCGCCGAGGCACAACACCACGAGCCCGATCGCCGTGTGCAGCGCGAGCGTTGAATAAGCCCCCACGCCGTACAAGGCCTCCACGCCATAGGCGTAGCCCACGCAGGCCAGCAGGCCGATCAGCGCCCCGACCGTGGCGGCCCCCTGCGCCACCGGTCGCCAGGGGCTGGCATCCAGCAGCAGCAGCGCCAGCGCAGCACACAACAGCCCGGCGGCCGTGGCCTCGGCCATGCGGCCCGCGGGCGCATGGGCATGCGGATCCACCTCGACACGGATCAACAGCTGGTCAATGCCGAGATCTGCTGGCAACAGGTATTCGGCCAGCGTCAGCAGACAGATCAGCACCACACAACCCAACATCGAAGCGCGAAACACACGCACTGCGCGCGTGGTGGCGGAGGTGCTGGAGGTGGCCAGCGCAATGCCGGCGAACAGGAAGCACACCGCCGTGTTCGGCTTCATCGAAGCAAAGTCGGGCTGGATGCGCGTGAGCCACGGCACCGTCAGCACCCAGCCCACCAACACCACGACACCCAAGCCCGCCACGGCGACGCCAGACGACTTCGCCATCCGCAGCGAATTCGCCACCAGCGTTGCGTCAAGATTGTCGACAGGTGTCAAGACTGCTCCACCCCCAGAGCCACTCTGGCTCGTTGGTTTCAGCCTACTGCCGGGCCGCTGGCGCGGCGTTGCGGCAACTCAATGCTCAGAGCGCCCGAGGGCCGACGCTGGCGCCGGTTTCAACGCCACGCAGGGAAAGCCGGCGACATGCAGGACATGCTGGCGAAATTGACGAATGTCAAACAAGGGCCGGGGAGAAAGGTGAGACTCGTGATTCCTCTGGCACTGGGTCGAGGCCACCGCACATGTACCACCGAATCCTGGTCCCCGTTGACGGAAGCCCGACCAGCCGGCGCGGCCTGCAAGAAGCGATTGCCATCGCGAAGGCAGCGGCGGCACCATCCGCCTGCTGCACGCTGTGGACGACCTCCGCTTCGTGACCTGAACCGGAGAAGCCGCTTGCCTGAATCCCAGCCAGCTTCCGCGTCCTCACACGACCCCTTCCCCCTGCTCGAGCGGCACAGGCCGCATGCCGACGAGAACTCATGGGAAGCGCAGATCGCGCTCACGCTTGCGATGCGCGCCGTCGGCGAGTCGCTTCTGCGGGGTGTTTTTGAAACCGCGCTGGACGGCATCGTGATGACTGGCGAAGACCAACTCATCGTGCTGGCCAATGCCGCTGCCGCTCGCATGCTCGGCTGCTCGTCGTCGCAGGACATGGTGGGCTCACCCCTGGCGCGCTTCATTCCCGAATCCTGCCGGGCCATGCATGGCGATGCCATGCGCAAATTCGGCAGGAGCGGCGCCGCTGTGCGGCACATGGGGCGGCGGCGCGAGGTACAGGCCATGCGGACCGATGGCACGCTGTTTCCAGCGGAGGCCACCATTTCCCACATCGAGATCGATGGCCTCGGGCTCTACACAGCCACGCTGCGGGACATGAGCGAAGCCCGGCAGGCCGAACAAGCCTTGCGCGACAGCGAAGCCATGCTCCGCCGCCTGCTGATGAACCTGCCGGAGGCGGTGTTCGTCAACAGCGGCAATCGTGTCAGCTTCGTCAACGAGGCCGCCCAACGGCTGTTTGGTGGCGACGAGGCCGCGTTGCTCGGCCGTGCCCCGTTGGAGCTGATTGCCCCGCAATCCCGCGCGCTGGTGCACGCCCGCATCGCGGCGCTGAGCCCGCGGGCACCTGTCGCTCCGTTGACGGAACTCGGCATACAGCGGCTGGACGGCAGCGAGCGGCGCGTGGAATCCGTGGGCACGCTGATCGCTCATCGCGGAGAAAGCGCCATCCTGGTGGTGCTGCGCGATGTGACCGAACTGCGCCAGGCACGCACGGCGCTGGAGCAATCCCATGCGGACCTGCAACGCCTGGTCGCAGCGCTGGAGCAGACGCTGATGACGGAGCGCAAGCGCATTGCGCGCGAGCTACACGATGATCTTCAGCAGACGCTTTCGGCAATCCGCATGGACACGTTTTTGCTGCGCGAGAACTGCGGTGGCCCCAACGATGCAGCGACGCTGGCGCGCATCGACGGCTTGGCCGAAGCTGCGATGGCTTCGACGCGGCGACTTGTCAACGACCTTCGCCCCTTGCCGCTGGAGGAAATGGGGCTGACCGAAGCGCTCAAAGCCATGGCTCAGCGCTTCGCAGAGCGCTCCGGCATTACCTGCGAGGTGACCGTGCCGCCACCTGACGCGGCAAACGAGCCTGCCGCGACGCTGGCGCACTGCCTCTTCCGCGTGGCCCAGGAGGCACTGAACAACGTTGGCAAGCATGCGCACTGCCGCCAGGCCGAGGTCTCGCTCAGGCGTGATCAGGACGGCGGCTGGACGCTGAGGATCCGCGACGACGGTTGCGGCATCCAGCCAGGTGACCCGCGCAAGCCCAAGTGCTATGGACTGCTCGGCATGGGCGAGCGGCTGCGCGCGTTGGGTGGCGCATTGAAGGTCAGCAGGCGATCCGAGGGCGGTACCTGCGTGGAGGCAACGCTGCCCCCACCGCCG
>NZ_VIDT01000260.1 GCF_006519715.1 Ideonella azotifigens | reverse complement strand
CGGGCCACCGGCCTGCAGAGGATCGGGCCGACCGGCCAGGCGCTCGCGCGCGCAGTACACCGCGAAGTCCCGGCAAGTCATCGCCACGATGAGCTTGCGCACGTCTTCGGAGACCGACTGCTTGAGCTTGTAGCAGCGGTACAGCACCTCCGGCAGCACGGCGAGGCGGGCGTGGTCGCTGATGCGCAGCCACAAGTCCAGGTCTTGCCGGTAGGTGAAGAAGGCGCGGTAGCCGCCGGCCTGCTCGTAAGCCGAGCGCCGCATCATCACGTCGCCATGGATGAAGGGGTTGCCATGGAATAGCTGCTGCTTCACGTCGGCCTGCACCTCGGGCCGCCAGTGCTCAGTGGCGCCGCCGCTCTCGAAAACGATCTCGCTGTGGCAACCCACCACGCCCACGTCGGGATGAGCATCCAGATAGGCTACCTGCTTCGCCAGCCGCTCCGGCAGGCATTCATCGCCGGAGCCCAGCACCGCGATGTACTCGCTGTCGGTCCTGGCAATGGCGGAAATCATGGTGTTCACGAAGCCCATGTTGGGCTGCGTGTGAACCAGCAGCTTCTGCGAAGCGTGCTTGAGCAGCTCGCCGAGGGTGCCGTCCTTGGAGGCGTCGTCGATCAGGTGGGCCTCGAAGTCGGCAAAGGTCTGTCGCTGGAGTCCGGCCACGGTGCGCTCGACCACGGCTGCGCGGTTGTAGAAGGCCGATATCAAGGTTACCTTGGGCATGGAACTCTCATGTGCAGAGGGGTCAGCGCGTATTCAAAGCGCTTCGGCCGGAATGTGAGCGGGAGTCAGATGGCCGTTGCTGGAGACATGCCGAACCTCGCAGTCCAGCCAGAAGCGCGTTCGCTCGTAAACCGCCTTGCGCACCAGGCCGATCAGGGCGAGCACATCTGCACTGCGCGCCGCGCCCAGATTGACGATGAAATTGCCATGCTCGGGCGCGATCTGGGCGTCGCCGATGCGGGTGCCGCGCAAGCCGGCTTCCTCGATGGCCTTGCCCGGCGGGCCGACGGTGTCGTACATGGCCGGGTTGCTGAGAAACACCGAACCACAGTTGGGCAGACGCAGCGGAAATTTCTTGCGCCGCGCGGCCATGATCTTGATCATCTCGCGGCGAATCTCGCGGGCCTCACCCGGGGCAAATTCAAACTCAGCTTCCACCACGATCAGCTCGCGCGTTTGCAGCACCGAGGTGCGGTAGGCAAATCCGCACTCATCGTGGCTCAGCACCCGTGTTTCGCCGTCATGGTCCAGGCAAGTGACCGACACCAGGTTCTCGCCAATGCCCTTGCGCAGGCTGCCACCGTTCATCACCACCAGCCCGCCCAGCGTGCCGGGGATGCCCACGGCGTGCTCTGCGCCGGACAGGCCGGCGCAGCCCACACGGCGGGCAAAGATCGGCGTCCAGATGCCGGCCTGCGCCACCACGCGCCGGCCCTCGATGCGCATGCTCGACATCGCTCGGCCGATGTGCAGCACCACGCCATCAAAGCCCTCGTCGTCAAACAGCAGGTTCGAGCCATCGCCTATCACCAGCAGCGGTGCACCATGCGCCTTGATGAGGCGCAAGGCCTGGGCCGTGGCCGCCACGCTCAGCGGCTCCGCCACCACGCGTGCCGGCCCGCCGATCTGCCAACGACTCAGGCTGCGCAGCGGCACGCCCTGCCTCAGCCGAAGCTCGGGCAGTTGCGCCAAGGCGGCCACCAGGCCAGCGAAGTCGAGGAGACGGGGGGCGTCGATCACGTGCATCACCAACCCGGCGTGACCTGGCCGCCCAGCGCCTGCATCTTGTCGATGAACCGGTCGTAGCCACGCTCGACCTGCCAGGCATCGCGGATCACGGTTTCGCCTTCCGCGACCAGGCCTGCCAGCGTCAGCGCAATGCCGGCGCGCAGGTCACGTGCAGTCACCTCGGCGCCACGCAGCTGATTGCCACCCTTGATGCGCAGCAGGTTGCCTTCGACGCGCGTGTCCACGCCCATCAGCGCCATTTCCTCTGCGTAGAGGTAGCGGCCCGGGAAGCGCAGGTCGATGATCTTGCTTTCGCCGCGCGACATCGCACCGAAGACCGCGAACAGCGGCTGCATGTCAGAGTTGATGCCCGGGTAGGCGCCGGTGCTGATCTCCACCGGATAGCAGGTGCCGCCGCGCACGATGACGCTCTTGGGCCCGGTGAAGAAGCAGGCACCGCTTTCCTTCAAGTGGATCAGCGGCACTTCAAGGTCCACGATGGGGAAGCCATGGATCTCCACGTCGCCCTTGGTCAGGCAGGCACCGACAAGCCAGGTCAGCGCTTCCATGTTGTCGGCGATCACCCTGTGGCGGGTGCCGAACAGGCCTTCCGAACCCCGGATCTCAATGCGCTCCTGGCCGAAGACGTTGATGGTCGCGCCCATTGAGCGCAGCATCGCGATCAGGTCCAGGATCTCCGGTCGGATGTGCGGGTTCCACACCGTCGTGACACCACGCGCCAGGGTGCCGCACATGATCGCGTTCTCGGTCGCGCCGGTGCTGCGGATCGGCAGGTGGATGTCCGCGCCTTTCAAGCCGTTGGGCGCATGGGCCTGGAGGTGGGTGTCGGTCTCGGTGACCTCGGCTCCCAGCGCCTCCAGCAGCATCACGTGCAGGTCATGCTTGCGATCACCCAGCTTGCAACCACCTGGCAAGGGCACGGAGCCAGAACCGGTGCGCGCGGTCAGCGCGCCCAGGATCAGCAAGGTGTTGCGGATCGAGCGGCCAGGCCAGACCAGCTCGGAAGGCGGCTTGCTCGCTTCATCGATGATCACCGTGTCGCCGCTGACCTCGCAGCGCTTGCCAAGCGCCCGCAGCATGTCCAGGTGGATCTGGGCGTCCAGCAGCGTGGCGGGGTAGTTGGAGATCTGCAGTTGCTCACCGGTCAGCAGGGAAGCTGCCAGCAGGCGCAGCACGCTGTTCTTGGCCCCGCTGACATGCACCTCGCCTTCAAGGCGCGAGGCCTGGACCCGATAGGTGGAAACTGGGGTGTCGTTTGCGCGTGGACGGGTCATGACATGACTCCTTGGTTAGCGTTGAGCGTAGTAGCTGCGATACCAGGCCGCGAACTTGCCGATGCCTTCGCGCAGGCTGGTCTTGGGCGACACGCCGGTCCAGGCCTTCAACGCGGTCACGTCGGCATAGGTTGCGACCACGTCGCCAGGCTGCATCGGCAGCATCTGCTTGATCGCATCCTTGCCCAGCGCCGCTTCGATGGTGGCGATGAACTCGCCCAGTTGCACCGGATCCTGGTTGCCGATGTTGAAGACGCGGTACGGCGCACGCGAGCGGCCGGGATGCGGCTTCAGGCCATCGAAGCCGTTGTCGGGTTCGGCCGGGCGGTCCAGCGTGGCGACCACGCCGTCGACGATGTCGTCGATGTAGGTGAAGTCGCGCTTCATCCGGCCCTCGTTGAAGACCTGGATCGGCTTGCCTTCGAGGATGGCCTTGGTGAAGCTGAAGTAGGCCATGTCCGGCCGGCCCCAGGGCCCGTAGACCGTGAAGAAGCGCAGCCCCGTGGTGGGAATGCGGTAGAGGTGGCTGTAGGTGTGCGCCATGACCTCGTTGGCCTTCTTGGTCGCGGCGTACAGGCTCACCGGGTGGTCCACCGCGTCGGCTTCCGAGAACGGCATCTTCTCGTTGCCGCCGTAGACGCTGGAACTGCTGGCATAGACCAGGTGCCTGACCTTGGCCTGGCGTGCGCACTCGAGCACGTTCAGGAAGCCGGTCAGGTTGGCTTCGCCGTAGGCGTGCGGATGGGTGATCGAGTAGCGCACGCCGGCTTGCGCGGCCAGGTGCACAATGCGGTCTATCTGGTGCTGGCTGAACAGCGCCTCCAGCCCGCTGCGGTTGGCCACGTCCAGTTGCTGGAAGCGAAAGCCTGGCGAGCCTTCGAGCAGCGCCAGCCGGTCGCGTTTCAGCGTCGGGTCGTAGTAGTCGTTCAGGCTGTCGATGCCCAGCACCTGCTCGCCCCGCGCAAGCAGGCGCTGGCAGGTGTGCAGGCCGATGAAACCGGCAGCGCCGGTGACAAGCACGGTCATGGCTGGCTCCTGGTCGGTCGCGTTCAGGCCAGTGCCGCCTGGGCACGCACCGAACGGCCGATGGCGTGGTACTCGATGCCAAAGTCGCGCATCAGCGCCGGCTCGTAGAGGTTGCGGCCGTCGAACACCACCGGCTGCTTCAGCGCGGTCTTCAGGCGATCGAAGTCAGGGCTGCGGAATTCCTTCCACTCGGTGATGATCAGCAGCGCCTCGGCACCTTCCAGCGCCTCCATCGGCCCCTGGGCGTAGGTGATGCGCGGCTCGTCGCCGAAGATGCGCTTGGCCTCTTCGGTGGCCACCGGGTCATAGGCGGTCACGGTCGCGCCGCGTGCCAGCAACTCGTCGATCACCACGCGGCTGGTGGCTTCACGCATGTCGTCGGTGTTGGGCTTGAAGGCCAGGCCCCACAGCGCGAAGCGCCGGCCGCTCAGGTCCTGACCGAAGCGGGCCAGCACCTTGCGCGTCAGCACGGTCTTCTGGTGGTCGTTGGCATCTTCGACGGCCTGCAGCACCTTCAGGTCCTGGCCCTGGTCAGACGCGGTGCGGATCAGCGCCTTCACGTCCTTCGGGAAGCAGGAGCCACCGTAGCCGCAGCCGGCGTAAAGGAAGTGGTAGCCGATGCGCGGATCGGAGCCAATGCCCTGGCGCACCAGTTCGATGTCGGCCCCCATCTTCTCGGCCAGCAGCGCCAGCTCGTTCATGAACGAGATGCGCGTGGCCAGCATCGCGTTGGCAGCGTACTTGGTCAGCTCGGCCGAGCGCAGGTCCATCACCACCAGCTTGTCGCGGGTGCGCTGGAATGGCGCGTAGATCGCACGCAACAGGTTCGCCGCACGCTCATCCGACACACCGACGACGATGCGGTCCGGCCGCATGAAGTCCTCGACCGCCGCGCCTTCCTTCAGGAATTCGGGGTTGGACGCCACAGAGAACGCCAGGTCCAGGCCGCGCTTGCCCAGCTCGTCGTCAATCGCCGCCTGCACCTTGTCGGCGGTGCCCACCGGCACGGTGCTCTTGTCGATGACCAGCTTGTAGTCGGTGGCCAGGCGGCCGATGTTGCGGGCTGCGGCCAGCACGTATTGCAGGTCGGCCGAACCGTCTTCGTCCGGCGGCGTGCCGACCGCGATGAACTGCAGCGTGCCGTGGGCCACCGAGGCCGCCACATCGGTGGTGAACTGCAGGCGGCCAGCTGCCACGTTGCGCTTGACCACCACGTCCAGTCCCGGTTCGTGGATGGGGATGCCGCCCTCGTTGAGCACGCGGATCTTGCGTTCATCCACATCCAGGCAGACCACGTGGTTGCCCATGTCTGCCAGGCAAGCGCCGGTGACAAGGCCAACATATCCAGTGCCAACGACGGTAATTTTCATTGCAGTGCTCCTGAGGGTGAAAGAGAAACGGGAGAAGAAAAGGCGGCGGACGCTCGGCAACTCGCCTGTGCGTCGGCCGTGGGTCGGCGGTTGAAGGCCAGCCCGATGAAGGTGGGCAGCAGGGCCATCACAGTCACTGCCTGGCCATCGGAAATGAAGAACACCGCGAACAGCATGTAGACGCTGAACAAGCCAGCTTCGAGCGGTGAATCCGACAGCCGCATCGCACGACGCAGGCCCGTGAAGATCGCAGCAAAAAACAAGCCACCACCGAGCAGGCCGTACTTGATCAGGTTGTCGAGGAAGAAGTTGTGCGTGCTGTTGGACAGGCGCGAGTCACTGAAGTAAACGCCCATCTGCTCGCGCAGGCTGTCGGCGCCGCTGCCGAACCAGGGCTGCTTCTGCACGATGTCCACGCCGTTCAACAACAGCGCAGTGCGGTGGGTATTGGAGTCCCACAGTGCTTCGCTCTGGTCGACGAAGTAGTTGTTCTTTTCGGCCAGCGCGAGGGCGTCGATCAAGGCGTCGTGCTCCAGACTGAACATCGCCAAGCCCAGCAGCACGGCCAGCAGCAAGGCAATCCACGCACTGACACGAAAACTGCGCAGCAACCCCGCCAAGGCAAGCCCGAGCGCAATCAAGATGACGCCCAACAGGCCCTTGCGTTCCATGCTGGCCACCAAGGGCGGCAAGCTCATCAGGAACAGCCAGCCGCAGGCGCCCCGCCAACCAGCCTGGCGCCAGGCCAGCAACAGCACTGCGCTGACCACGCCGAAGATGTAGCGCGCGTCGCCAGCAAGCTTGTAGCGCACGTAGTTGCCGCCCGCAATGTGGATGGCAACGGTGTGCAGCATCGCAACCACCCCGACGCCAATGAACCACTTCAGGAAGCGCGTCGGATCGCGTTCGGCATGCCAGCCCACGGTGGTGACCACGACCAGCACGAAGGCCAGTTGGATCGCCTCCTTGAGCGAGACCTTGACCCGGTTCATCAGCATGCCCTGGATCAGCACGCCCAGCACCAGCGCCATCAGCATCAGGCAGTGCGGCCGCTGGAACGCGCGGCCGATGGCCGGCTGGGTCCAGAAGGTGCCAATGATGAGCGCCAGCGCCAGCAGGTCCGCCAGCCTCACCAGCACACCACCGCCACCAAAGCGGAACATCGACAGGTACAGCGGCACAACAGCGGCGGCCATGATGACCAACAGCACGTCACTGCGTGCCGCAGATGGCAGGACGCCTTGCGCGGCAAGCGAGGGTGCCGCTGCATCGGCCGTGAAGTGCTTGCTCATGCCGCCCCTCTCGGCTGGGCCGCGCCAGGCGGCGCCGAGGGCGTTGGCGCGGCATACAGGCGCTCCAGCTCTGCGGCCAGGGTCTCCACGCTGTAGCGCGCCGCCGTCTCCTGGCCAACCGCCAGCAAGTGCGCGTGACGGGCCGGGTTGCTGCGGCAGTCCTGCACCATCGCGGCCAGTTGGTCGGCATCGCCTTGCTTGAACAGCAGTGAACTGTCGTTGGCCAACTGGCTCAGGCCCGGCACATCGGCGCACAGCACCGGCAGGCCGCAGGCCATGGCCTCGATGGCGGCCAGCCCAAAGCCTTCCCATTTGGAGGATTGCACATACAGGTCCATGCCAGCCAGCCAAGCCGGCACGTCGGCCACCACGCCGTGGAACACCACCTGCCCG
>NZ_VIDT01000026.1 GCF_006519715.1 Ideonella azotifigens | reverse complement strand
GCGCCAGCAGGCGTTCGACATCCACCGCGGGGCGGGCTGGCTTGGCGACATGGCCGGGGGGGCGCGGGGGGCGGAAGGGCAGCATGGCGGCGGAACCGGGTGGCGAAGACGGGACGCGTGATTGTCACGGACGGTCACCAGCGCGTGCTGTGCGTGGTCAAGCGTTCACCTGGAACCGCTATGCTTGCGGCCTTCTTCCCGGAGAGCCGAATGACGATGTTTGCCCGAACCCTTGCCGCGCTGTCGGCCGCCACCCTGGTCGCCTGGATGCCGGCGCACGCGGGCAGCTTCACGTCTTCCGCGTCGTCGGCGGCGTCCGACTCGGTGGGCAGCGTGTCCGACTCTTTCCGCGGTTCGAGCAACTCCTCGTCCAACGACCGCCAGGCCGCCAACGGCCACTACGAGATCCAGCAGGTGCTGGCTGTGGCCGGCCAGCCGGGCCGCGTGCAGCTGGCGCTGAAGTCGCTGGACCGTGACGGCGAGACGCTGACGCTGGAGCTGCCGCAGTTGACGCTGGCGCGCGCCCAGCTCGGCTCGGGCGACGTCATCACCGCCACGCCCCGTCCCTACGGCACGCAGTTCGCGGTGGCCGCCAGCAACGAAGCGTTTTTCCTGGTCGTCGAAGATGCCTGGCTGAACGAGCTGCCCAGCCGCCCGGTCACGCTTTGACGCCTTGACGCGAGGTTCCTGGGGCGCACTGCCTGGCGCGTGCCTGATCCTGCTGGCGGGCACGGCCAGCGCCAGCTCGCTGCAGTTCTGCGACCTGCCGGCCGACCTGAACGGCGCGCAGCAGGACCGCATGTTCCGCTTCGCCGCGGTGGTGCGGCAGGTGCTGCAGCAGTCAGGCAGCAGTGCGGCCATCATCGCCCGCTCCGGCCAGAACCTCGAGCGCTTCGGCCAGCGCTATTCGCACACCGGCGTGGCCTTGGCCGACAGCGCCAACGGCCCGTGGTCGGTGCGCCAGCTGTACTACGCCTGCGACGAGAAGATGCCACGCCTGTTCGACCAGGGCGTGGCCGGCTTCATCTCCGGCACCGACAAGCCCGATGAAGGCTATGTCTCGCTGCTGCTGCCCACGCCCGAACAGGCCGAAGTGCTTGCGCGCCTGGCGCTGAGCAACGCCGAGGCCTTGCGCCTGCTGGGCGCCGACTACAGCGCCAACGCCTTCCCCTTCAGCACCCGCTACCAGAACTGCAACCAGTGGGTGGCCGAGCTGCTGGCTGCCGCCTGGGGCCCGGTCGCGCTGCAGCCCGAGCAGCCGCGCGAGCGCGCCCAGGCCTGGCTGTCCGGCCACGGCTATACGCCCACGCTGATGGACGCCAGCGCGCCCTGGCTGGCGCTGGTCAAGCCCTTCATTCCGTTTGTGCACGACGACGACCATCCGACCGAAGAAGCGGAGAGCCGCATCTACCGCGTCAGCATGCCGGCTTCCATCGAAGGCCTGGTGCGCGACAACGCGCCGCAGGTCCAGCGCGTGGAG
This sequence comes from Ideonella azotifigens, assembly GCF_006519715.1. Taxonomy (GTDB): domain Bacteria; phylum Pseudomonadota; class Gammaproteobacteria; order Burkholderiales; family Burkholderiaceae_C; genus Ideonella; species Ideonella azotifigens. Next base: position 19,731 of record NZ_VIDT01000026.1, on the reverse strand, counting down.
CTGTGTCATGCCGGCACGCGCGTGGTGGTGCACCGCGGCTGGTCGCCGCTGGGCGCGGCCTGTGAGCCCGGTGAGGGCGACGAGGTGCTGGCGCTGGACTAAGCCAGGACTTTGACGGGCTTGGGTTGCGCAGTCCCGACCGTGGTTCAAATAAATGGGGTCAGAGTCAATTTATCCTTACGACCCTTGGGTGGCGCGGCCGTCATCTCCTGGATAAATTGACTCTGACCCCATTTATTTGCGCTGCGACGGTTGCGGCGCAGGATTCGGGCGACGAGGCGCGGGATTGAGGAGTGCAGTGTCAGTCATGGCGTGCACACTCAGTCATTTCGTGCCAATATGCCAGTTATGACTGACACGATTCGCCTGCCGGACGAACTGGGCCGCCTGCTCAAGGCCCGGCGCGAGGCTGCCGGCCTGAGCAAGAAGGATCTGGCCCAACGCGCTGGCAAGGTGCGCGAGGTGATCTATCGGCTGGAAGACGGCGAGGACGTCACCGTGTCTTCGCTGCTGGCCGTGCTCTCTGCGCTGGGGCTGGCGTTGCGCGTCGAGAAGGTGGGCATGCCGTCGGCCCAGGAGGTGGCGGCGCGCTTCAACGACGACGAGGACAGCAGCGATGCTGCCTGAAAAGGTCCGGGAGCTGGCGGTGGCCATCAATGGCACGGCCGCTGGCCAGTTGATCAAGCGCTCGGTTTACGAATACCGCTACCTGGATCCGCGGCCGGACCAACCCGTCGTGGCGCTGCTGATGCCCGCCAGCGAGCAAGCCACCTGGCAGGATGGCGACCTGTTCGCGGTGATGGACCAGAACCTGCCCGAGGGCGATCTGTTCATGCGGCTGCGGGCCTTGTTCCCGAAGCAGCCGATGACGCCGATGCATTTGCTGGCGCTGGTCGGTGCCAACGGCATTGGCCGCCTGGGTTACGCATTGCCCGGCGCCGAACCCACGCTGCCCGCGCCGGCCATGGACCGCGCGACGCTGCTGAAGACGGCCTACACGCCCAAGGTGTTCGACGAGCTGGTGCGCGCCTACCTCAGCACCGGCGCCGGCATTGCCGGCATGCAGCCCAAGATCATGGTGCCCGAGCGGCCCAAGGTGCCGGTACCGTCCTTGATCGTCAAGGCGGCCAGTCCTGCCTACCCAGGCCTCGCTGCCAACGAATACCTGTGTCTCAAGGCCGCGCAGCGGGCGGGCATTGCCACACCCGTTTTCGAGCTGTCGGACGATGGCCAGATGCTGGTGCTGGACCGCTTCGACCTCGTGGTCCAGCCCGACGGGCGCATCGAGCGTCTGGGTTTCGAGGACATCGCCGCATTGGCCGGGCTGCGGGTGCGTGACGTGCTGTCGGACCGCAAGTACCAGGGCAGCTACCAGCGCGTGGCCGAGCTGCTGAAGCAGTTGCAGCTGCCGCGCGATAGCTTGCACCGCTTCTTCGAGCAGGTCGCCTTCACGGTGATGGTGCGCAATGGCGACGGGCACCTGAAGAACTTCGGCGTGCTCTACCGCTCGACGCGAGAGGCCTGGCTGGCGCCGATGTTCGACGTGGTGACCACCGCCATCTACCGCTACACCCGCTACGAGGGCGGCCCCGAGCTGGAGGACCGCACGCTGGCACTGAAGCTGTTCGCAGGCCGGCACCGCGGCAAGGCCTATCCGACGACCGAAGAGCTGATCCAGTTCGGCCGCAAGGTCTGCGAGGTGAGCCAACCGGCGCAGGTGCTGCAGCGCATTGCTGCCGCAATGGCCGAGGTGCTGGCCGAAGCCCGCGGCGACACGCGGGTGCCGCCGGGGCTGCTGGGCGAGATGGCCGTCGCCTGGGAAGACGGCATGGCCTACGCGCGCTGACCCCGCTCAGCGCGGAATCTTCGCCGCTTCCACTTCCATCTGCGAGACCAGCGCGTCCAGCTGGTCCACCACGGCCTGCACCGTGGCGCGCTGGGTCAGGTCCACGCCGGCCTGCTTGAGTTCGGCCATCGGGTGGTCGCTGCCGCCCGCCTTGAGCATGTTCAGGTAGCGGGCGGTGGCAGCCTTCTTGGCCTCTTCGGTGCCGGTCGTCATGCCCTTGAACAGCTGGGCCGAGGAGGCGAAGCAGGTGGCGTACTGGTAGACGTAGTACGGCGAGTGGAAGAAGTGCGGGATGCGGGCCCAGGTCCACTGGTAGAAGTCGTCCACCGTCACGGCGTCGCCGTAGTAGGTCTTCAGCAGGCCGGCGTAGAGCTTGTTCAGCACCTCGGTGGTGACCGGCTCGCCCTTCTCGACCAACTGGTGCGCCTGCAGCTCGAAGTCGGCAAACAGCACCTGGGTGTAGAAGGTGCCGATGATGCTGTCCACGGCGTGCTGCAGCAGCAGGAAGCGCTCTTTCGGGTCGGTGGTCTTCTTCAGCAGGGTTTCGAGCAGGAAGCGCTCGTTGGTGGTGGAGGCCACCTCGGCGACGAAGATGGTGTATTCGGCGGTGCTGTAAGGCTGGGTCTCGTAGGCCAGCACGGTGTGCATCGCGTGGCCGCCCTCGTGGGCCAGCACGAAGGCCGCGTCCATGGTGTCGTTGTAGTTCAGCAGCTGGAACGGGCCCACGCCGTACACGCCGGCGCTGTAGGCACCGCTGCGCTTGCCTTCGTTTTCATAGACGTCGATGCGGCCGCCGGTCATGAACTTCTTGTAGCGCTGCACATAGTCCTCGCCCAGCGGCGCAACCGACTCCAGCACCAGGCCCAGCGCCTTCTTGTATGGATAGCTCTCGCTGCTGGCGAACAGCGGGCGCGAGCTGTCGTACAGGTGGTATTCGCCCAGGCCCATCAGCTGCTTGCGCAGCCTGGCGTAGCGCTGCAGCGGCGCGGTGCCGGCGCGGGTGGTTGCCACCAGCGTCTCGACCACGCTGCGCGGCACGTTGTTGTCGCTCAAAGCAGCGTCCAGCGTGGTGGGGAACTTGCGCGCCTGGGCGTTGAACCAGTCGCGCTGCAGGATGCCGGCGTAGATCGCGGCATAGGTGTTGGCCTGGGCGCCATAGGTGCCCACGTGGGCCGCGGCGGCCTTGGCGCGGTCGGCCTGGTTGGCGTTTTTCGACAGCAGGCCCTGGTAGTTGCCCGGGCTCAACAGCACGCTCTGGCCGTCGCTGGTGGTGATGGTCGGGAACTTGATGTCGGAAGTGCTCAGCTCGTCATAGGCGTTCATGCTGGCGCGGCCGACCGGGCCGGCCAGCGAGAGCAGCTGCTCGCCCTTGGCGTCCAGCACATGCGCCTGCTTGCGGAAGCTGTCGGTGATGCCGAAGGCGTAGGGCTTGAGCGCCGGCGTGGCGGCCAGCCAGCCCTTCACCTTGGCCTGTGGCAGCGTCAGCAGTTCCGGCTGGAACCAGGCCGAAGCCGCGTCGAACCTGGCGAACACCGCCAGCGCGCGCTGGAAGCGGCCGGCCACTTCCTGGTCCCGCCCGTCGGCATCCTTCTGCAACTGCGGGTAGGCGTACAGCTTGGTCTGCAGCTTGCCGATCTCGTCCATCGTCTGGTAGGCCTTCAGCAGCGCCGCCGGGCCCTTTTTCAAGCTGCCCTGCAGCTTGCCGAAGTCCGCCATCAAGGCTTCCATGCGCTGCATGTCGGCGTCCCATGCGGCCCAGTTGGCGTAGATGGCCGTGAAATCCCAGCGGTATTCGGCAGGAATCTCGCCACGCACCCGAGTGGCGGGCTTGTCGCCTTCGGCAGCGAGGCCGGGGAAGGCGGCGGCGGACAGGGCCAGGACGGCAGCGGTGGCGCACAGGGTGCGCAGCAGGGGGGGACGACGGGGCATGAAGTGGCGGCGTCCCTCGTGAGGACGCGCGGCTGGGAAATGAAGGCGGCAGTCTCGCCGGGCGCGGAGGCCGGCGTCAAGCAAGGGCCGCTGTGTCAGGCAGATGAGGTGAGCCGCCAAGGCGCTCCGGACTTGCCCCAGCTGTTGCGACCGGCCCACTGTCACACCGGGGCGCTCGCTCACCTTGGGCCCCGGGCGCTATCGTCGCTGCACATCTTGTTGGCGCCCAGCAGTATGGGCGGAGAGGCTCGTCGGGACCTCTTTCGGGCGGCGTTCACGCGACGCCTGCAACGTGGGTGGCTCTCTCACCTGCGGCCAGGCGCCAAGGCGCTCCGCGCCGCGAACATCAACCAAGAGGATGCTTCGATCCGTCGGAGCGTGGGAAGAAAGCACATGAAGAAAGCGATCCTTTGCCTGGCCGCGGTCCTGTCCGTGGCCTCCGCCTTTGCGGGCGGCTACCAGCCGGTGGACGTCAGCAAGCTGCCCGAAGCCAAGCAGAGCAAGCTCGGCCTCTACCTCTCCGCGCCCGAGGCCTACAAGATGAAGACCGAGGGCGGCGCGCACGTGCTGTTCATCGACATTCGCACCAAGGGCGAGTTCCAATTCCTCGGCACCCCGTTGGTCACCGACCAGAACATTCCCTACATGGAGCTGGACGACCCGGTCAGCTGGGACAAGAAGAACAACCGCTACGCGATGTCGCCCAACTCCGACTTCGTCAGCGCCGTGGCCGCGCTCGCCGCCCGCATGAACGACAGCAAGACCGACGCCGTCATCCTGATCTGCCGCTCCGGCGACCGCTCCTCCCGCGCCGCCAACCTGCTGCAGGAGGCGGGCTACACCAAGGTGTATTCGGTGGTGGACGGCTTTGAGGGCGACATGGGGCCGACTGGCCGGCGGGATGTGAACGGCTGGAAGAACGCGGATCTGCCGTGGTCGTACAAGGTCACCGAAGGGCAGGCATACACGCGCTGAGCTGCCGGTAACTCCGGCCGGCCGCCCAGGGGGCCGTGGCGCAAGCGTTGCAGCGGCTCGAAGGCATGACGCAGTCGCAGAGGCACTGCGCGAACGCCTCGATGCGAGGCAGGCGCAGCTTGGGTTCAGAGCGCGCACTGGCCGTTGCCACCGTCACGAATGTAGTAGTCGGTGGACAGGCTGCCGTTGGCCGCAGAGATGACGTTCACGCCCGCTCTGAGGAAAACCGGCGTGTGGGGTCTCTGGGCGCTCAACTGCGTCAGCGGGATGTTGTTGACCGACACGTTGAGCAGGTAGCCGCCGTTGTCGAACAAGTTCACGTACGGCTGCAGCTGGCCGGTGCCAGGATTCTGAGCACACCCTGGCGTCACGGTCGCGTACGACTTGCTGCTGGCGGCGTATTCGAGCGTGCCGTCAGCGCTGAAGGTGTTGCCCGAGGTGTCTGGCAGGCTGCACTGCCCCGGGGTCACCGCGAAGGCATACGTGTCCGCCAGCCTCTTGTTGAGTGCGACGACGACGGTGTTGTTGCCATCGGCGAGCCAGACGTCGGCAACGGGGTCGGTGGCCACCACCGTCTTGAGCCGGGTCCCGTTGAGCGCCACGGTGGCGCTCGCGCTGGCTTTGGGGTTGTAAAGGCCGGCCTGCACCATCGGCGCCGTCACGCCGGTGTCCGGGTGGGCGCTGCACTGGACCGCGCTGGAGGTGAATGTCTTGCCGCTCTTGCCGACTTGAATGGAGGCGGCGAAGGCCGATGTGGCCGTCCCGGCCGCGATGAACGCGGCCGCGGCGGTGAGCAGAAGCTGTCTGGATTGCATGTGCGATGCCTCGTGTTGAATGCCCGGGCGTCCGCAGAAGGGGACGTCATGCCGCGTTTGTAGAGGGCAAGGCTAAGTTCAAGCTGAACGGGCGGCGCCGGCTTCGTCAACGGGGCAGCCGGACCTCTACCTCCAGCCCGCCGAGCGATGCCGAGGGGCGAAACAGCAGGCTGCCACCGGCCGCATCGGCAATGTCTCGCACGATGGCCAGGCCGATGCCGTGGCCCGGCCGGGTTTCGTCGGCGCGCAGGCCGCGTGCCCCCAGCGTGTCCAGCAGGTCCGGTGCGCAACCCGGGCCGTCGTCGGCAACGACGATGCACAGCCCATCGCCCGCCTCGATCACGATGCGCACCCGCGATGCGGCCCACTTGCAGGCGTTGTCCGCGAGGTTGCCGATCACCTCGAGCAGGTCCTCGCGATCGAAGGGCAGCACCCGCTCGGGGGCCTGCCAGCGGATGTCGAGCGTCTTGCCGTGGTGGATGCGCGCCAGCATCTGCACGAGGGCCGGCAGTTCGGCGCGGGCATCGAAGCCCGGGCCTGAGCGCCGGTCGCCGGCGATGCGTGCGCGCGTCAGCTCGCGCTCGATGCGTACTCGGATGGCCTCGATCTGCTCGTGCAGCGCCTGCCGCAGATCGGGGTGCGCATCGAACAGCGGATCCTCCGTCAGCCTCAGCAGCCCGGCCAGCGGCGTTTTCACGGCGTGCGAGAGGTTGCCGATGGCGGTGCGCGATTCGTGCAGGCGTCGCTCGACGAAGCCCATGAGCCGATCAATTTCCTCCAGCAGCGGCCGGATCTCCTCGGGCGCATCCGTGGTGTCAACCGGCGCGATGCCCTTCGGCAGCCGGAGGATGGCGTCGCGCGCCTGTTCCACGGAGTGCAGCGCGCGCAGGATCTCCAGGCGCTGGATGGCCGCCGATGCCAACAGGATGGCAACCGACGCGGCGAGGAACAGCAGGCGAAACGCCAGCAGCTGCGCCTGCAGCGCGCTGAGGTCCTCGCCCACGGCCATGTCGATCACCGCATCGCCCAACTGCAGGCGGCGCACCAGCACCAGCAGCGGCTGCCCGAACGGCCCTTCCACACGCGTGACCGATTCGCTCGCGGCGGCCGGCAAGGCGAAGGGCCGCGCGTCGCCGAAGGACGGCGAAACGAGCGCCGTGCGTGCGGAGCGCAGCACGAAGTAGTGGCCGGAGCCCGGGCGCCCGTAGATCTGGCCGACCCGCGAGAAGTCCACGCTGACGCCCTGGTCCGGACGGACGGTGATCGCTGACGCCAGCGAATCGGCGTCGTGTTGCAGCCGGGTGGCCATTTCGCTCTCGTCGACATGGACGATCATCCGGTCGGCGATGAGCCACTGGCTGAGCAAACCAATGACCAGCACGATCACGACCCGGTGCAGCCGCCGGCGCAGCGAGGTCATGGCGTTCCGTCGAACACGTAGCCCTGGCCGCGTCGCGTGCGGATCAGGTCCTTGCCGATCTTGCGGCGCAGCCGGTTGATGTAGACCTCAATGACGTTGCTGTCGGGGTCCATGTCGCGCTCGTAGACGTGGTCGCCTAGCGTCGACTTGGACACCACCTGGCCGCTGTGGACCATCAGGTAGCGCAGCAACCGGAACTCCAGCGCCGTCAGCGGCTCGGTCCGCACGCCATCGACGATCGCCGCCTGGTGTTCCTGGTCGAGCTCCACGCCCTCCCGGCTCAGCCGAGGGGGATGCCCGGCACCGCCGCGCCTGAGCAGCGCCTGCAGGCGAGCAAGCAGTTCTTCGAGATGAAAAGGCTTGCCGAGGTAGTCGTCCGCCCCGGCCTTGAGTCCGGCCACGCGCTCGTGCCATTGGTCGCGCGCGGTCAGCACAATGACCGGCATGAGGTGCCCAGCGCTGCGCCAGCGCCGCAGCACCTCCAGCCCGGACAGTCGTGGCAGGCCGAGATCGAGCACCACCGCGTCGTACGTCTCGCTGGCGCCGAGGAACTCGCCGTCCACGCCGTCAGCGGCGACGTCAACGGCGAAGCCGCTGCGCTCCAGATCGCGCTTGAGCGTGTCGCGCAGCAGCGCGTCATCCTCGACCACCAGCACGCGCACGGATCCTCCTTGCGCCAGCGCGCCAATTGCGGCACACCCGCTGGCGGCAGTGGACACCCAGCGGGGCAACCAGGGCTTGCTGGCGATCAAGCATTCATCATGAGCACTCCCAGGCATGCCGCTTCACATCCGGCCCGAGGAACTCGAGAAGACGCGCGAGCGGCCGGTGCTACCTTGCCTGTCGCCACGTCCTGGTTGCCCAGTGCGAGGATATCCAGCCGCGCCAAGGTCTCCTGGGTCTCCTCGAACGAGGCGACGTCCTGCAGCACGTCCTTGGCCTCACTGTTTTGCGTGATGAGCAAGGGTTCTCGCTGCTCCGCCGGTCGCGCCAACACTTCGGCGGCATTGGCCTTGAGGTCGCCGATGGGCTTGGCCGATGGGCTTGGCTTGAGATGAGCAGCGCATGGCGGTGCTCCCTGAAATTCCGGCAGGACCAAATGGCGTCTTGATGGTTCTATTGCGAAATGCGTTGAGCGACACATTGCGCCATCGCGGCCTTCGCCTCACCAAAGGAACCGATGGGCCCTGCAACTGGATGTAAATGCATTCAGAATGCATCCAGGGGGACGAAGGGTGGACAAGAAATCGTTATCCGAACGGGACATCTGCACCAAGTTCATTGCGCCTGCCATTGCGCAGGCCGGGTGGGACATTCGGCGGCAGGTGCGCGAGGAGGTCACCTTCACCAAGGGCCGTGTCATCGTGCGTGGCAAGCTGCACACACGGGGCCAGGCCCGGCGGGCCGACTTCGTGCTGTACCACCAGGCCAACCTGCCCATCGCCGTCATCGAGGCCAAGGACAACACCCACGGCCCGGGCGAAGGCATGCAGCAGGCGCTGGACTATGCCGAGTCACTGGACGTGCCCTTCGCGTTCACCAGCAATGGCGATGGCTTTGTCTTCCATGACCGAAGCGGCACGGGCTCCCTGGTTGAAACCCACCTGTCGCTGGACCAGTTCCCCAGTCCCGCCGAACTTTGGCAACGCTTTTGCGCCTGGCGCGGGCTGGACGCCACCTCGGCGCCCAAGGCCCAGGTGCCCTACTACGACGATGGCTCCGGCCGTGCGCCGCGCTACTACCAGGTCAACGCCATCAACCGCACGGTGGAGGCGGTGGCGCGCGGGCAGGACCGCGTGCTGCTGGTGATGGCCACCGGCACCGGCAAGACCTACACCGCGTTCCAGATCATCTGGCGGCTTTGGAAGAGCCGGCAGGCCAAGCGCATCCTGTTCCTGGCCGACCGCAACATCCTGGTCGACCAGACCAAGAACAACGACTTCAAGCCCTTTGGCGCGGCGATGACCAAGATCGCCGGCCGCAAGATCGACACCAGCTACGAGATCTATCTGTCGCTTTACCAGGCCGTTACCGGTGCCGAGGAAGACAGGAACATCTACAAGCAGTTCTCGCCCGAGTTTTTCGACCTGATCGTGGTGGACGAATGCCACCGCGGCAGCGCGGCCGACGACTCAGCCTGGCGCGACATCCTGAGCTACTTCAGCAGTGCGACCCAGGTGGGCCTGACCGCCACGCCCAAGGAAACCAAGGATGTTTCCAGCACCTTCTACTTTGGCGAGCCGGTCTACACCTACAGCCTGCGCCAGGGCATTGAAGACGGCTTCCTGGCGCCGTACAAGGTCGTGCGCATCGATTTCGACCGTGACCTGCAGGGCTGGCGCCCGCCCAAGGGCATGCTGGACAAGCACGGCCAGCCGATTGAAGATCGCATCTACAACCTCAAGGACATGGACCGTGGGCTGGTGCTGGAGATGCGCACCCAGGCCGTGGCGACGAAGGTGACCGAGTTCCTGAAAGCCTCGGACCCATTCCAGAAGACCATCGTCTTCTGCGACGACATCGACCACGCCGAGCGCATGCGCCAGGCGCTGGTGAACCTGAACCCCGAGCGGGTGCGCGAGAGCCGCAAGTACGTGATGCGCATCACCGGTGACGACCCCGAAGGCAAGGCCGAGCTGGACAACTTCATCGACCCCGAGAGCCGCTACCCCGTCATCGCCACCACCAGCAAGCTGATGACCACCGGCGTGGACGCGCAGACCTGCAAGCTGATCGTGCTGGACCAGCACATCCGGTCCATGACCGAGTTCAAGCAGATCATCGGCCGCGGCACCCGCATCAACGAGGACTACGGCAAGTTCTGGTTCACGATCATGGACTTCAAGAAGGCCACCGAGCTGTTTGCCGACCCCGCCTTTGACGGTGACCCGGTGCAGATCTACGAGCCCAAGGCAGACGAAACACCGGTGCCGCCCGATGAGTTGACCGGTGGCCCTGGCGGTGAAGGCGTGCCAGGCGGGCCGGGGGACGGCGACAGCAGCGGCGATGGCGAAACGGGCGGTGACGGCGGTGGTGGTGAAGGCCGCAAGCGCTACGTCATCGGCGGCGATGTGAACGTGCACATCGTGGCTGAGCGGGTGCAGTACTACGGTGCAGACGGCAAGCTCATCACCGAATCGCTGCGCGACTACACCCGCGGCTGCGTGAACAAGCAGTTCGCCACCATGGATGCCTTCCTGCGCCGCTGGAACAGCGCCGAGCAGAAGAAGGCGGTGATCGACGAGCTGGCCGCGCAAGGCGTGCTGTGGGAGGCACTGCAGGAAGAGGTGGAGGCCAAGCTTGGCAAGCCGCTGGACGCCTTCGACCTGATCTGCCACGTTGCCTTTGACCAGCCGCCGCTGTCCCGCCGCGAGCGCGCCGAGAACGTCAAGAAGCGCAACTACTTCGCCAAGTACCAGGGCGCGGCGCGCCAGGTGCTGGAAGCCCTGCTCGACAAATATGCCGACACCGGCATCGAGCCCATCGAAGACCTGAAAATCCTGCGTTTGCCGCCGTTCAGCCAGATGGGCGCGCCGATGGAGCTGGTGCAGGCCTTTGGCAGCAAGGCCGGCTACACGCAGGCCGTCGCCGAGCTGGAAGCGCAGCTGTACGAGCTGCGCAAAGCCTGAAGCGTTCCGCTGGTTAGCATGGCGCCGCCACGCTGCGGCGCGGCACGGGCATTGCCGCCCGCTTCTTGAAATCCGACCCCGATCCCCACCCCGATCCCATGTCCATCAGCAGTTCGATCAAATCCATCCAAGACATCATGCGCAAGGACGTGGGCGTCGACGGTGACGCCCAGCGCATTGGCCAGCTCGTCTGGATGCTGTTCCTGAAAATCCTGGATGACCGGGAGCAGGAATGGGAGCTGATGAGCGACAGCTACAGCTCGCCCTTGCCCGAGGCCTACCGCTGGCGCAACTGGGCCGCCAACCCTGAAGGCATGACCGGCGAGGAGCTGAAGAGCTTCATCGACAACGAGCTGTTCCCCGGTCTGCAGAACCTGACTGACCCGGTGAAAGGCCACAGCCAGACGCCGGTGGCGTATGTGGTGCGCAACGTCTTCGAGGACGCCTACAACTACATGAAGAGCGGGCAGCTGATCCGCCAGGTGCTCAACAAGATCCAGGAGGCGGTGGACTTCAACAAGGCCCAGGAGCGCCACGCCTTCGGCGACATGTACGAGCAGCTGCTGCGCGACCTGCAGACGGCCGGCAATGCCGGCGAGTTCTACACGCCGCGGCCAGTCACCGAGTTCATGGTGCGCATGGTGGATCCGAAGCTGGGCGAGAAGGTGATGGACCCGGCCTGCGGCACCGGCGGCTTCCTCACCTGCACGATCGAGCACAAGCGCAGCCGCTACGTGAAGACGCCCGAGGACGAACGCGTGCTGCAGGCCAGCATCAGCGGCGTGGAGAAAAAGCCGCTGCCGCACTTGCTGGCCACCACCAACATGATCCTGCACGGCATCGAGGTGCCCAGCAACATCCGGCATGACAACACACTGGCCAAGCCGCTGATCAGCTGGGGCCCGAAAGACCGGGTGGACTGCATCGTGGCCAACCCGCCGTTTGGCGGCATGGAAGAAGACGGCATTGAAACCAACTTCCCGGCCACCTGGCGCACGCGCGAAACGGCGGATCTGTTCCTGGTGCTGATCATGCATTTGCTCAAGGACGGCGGGCGCGCGGCCGTGGTGCTGCCTGATGGTTTCCTGTTCGGCGAAGGCATCAAGAGCCGCATCAAGGAAAAGCTGCTGACCGAGTGCGACCTGCACACCATCGTGCGGCTGCCCAACGGCGTGTTCAACCCGTACACCGGCATCAAGACCAACCTGCTGTTCTTCACCAAGGGCCGGCCCACCAAGGACGTGTGGTTCTACGAACATCCTTACCCGCCAGGCGTGAAGAACTACAGCAAGACGCGGCCAATGCGCGTGGAAGAGTTCGCCGCCGAGGAAGCCTGGTGGGGCAGCGAGGCCGACGGCTTTGCCGCGCGGCAGGGCAATGAACTCGCCTGGAAAGTAAGCGCGGCCGACATCACCGCCCGCGGCTGGAACCTGGACATCAAGAACCCGCACCAGGGCGAGCAGGTGAACCACGACCCCGAAGTGCTGTTGGCGGAATATGCGCAGATGCAGGCGGAGATTGCAGGGCTGCGGGAGCAGTTGAAGTCGGTGCTGGCTGAGGCGCTGGAGCGCGGCGAATGACGGCATTGGCGAGCGACAACCTGCAGCTGTTGGCTGACGCACCAGGCGGAGTGGGCGCGCTCCGGCGCCTCATTCTTGACTTGGCAGTCAGTGGGAGGTTGGTAGCCCAGGATCCTGCGGACGATTCGGTCGAGGTACTGATCTCCCAAGTGGTATCGCGCAAGGCGAGCGTTGGTGGATCACGCAAAGAAAAGTTGAAGGCACGAGCAGCCGTCGCGCCCTCAAAGAACACGCTTCCCCCCGGCTGGGTTCAGATGAGGCTGGGTGATCTGACGACCAAGCTGGGAGCAGGCAGCACACCTCTTGGCGGGAAGCAGGTCTACGTCGCGGAGGGTGTGATGTTCTTACGTTCTCAGAACGTATGGAATGACGGGCTGCGACTTGGCGACGTAGCGCGCATTCCCACTTCGATTCACCGCGAGATGGCCGGCACCCATGTGTTCAGTGGCGACCTGCTTTTCAACATCACAGGTGCGTCGATTGGCCGGTGTGCTGCTGTTCCGAGCCACTTCGACGGAGGCAACGTCAGTCAGCACGTTGTGATCGTTCGGCCGGCGCTGCTTGAATTGCAGGCCTATCTGCACAAGGTGCTCATCTCCGATCTGGTTCAAGACGCGGTGATGGCCGAACAGGTGGGTGTTTCGCGCGAGGGGCTAAGCGTCGCAAAGCTCTCTGAGTTCGCGATTCCGCTGCCGCCGCTCGGCGAACAACACCGCATCGTCGCCAAGGTCGATGAACTGATGGCCCTGTGCGACCGGCTGGATTCGCGGCAGCAAGACGCCGAGGCCGCGCACGCCCGGCTGGTGCAGGTGCTGCTGGACAGTCTGACCCAGGCTCGGGATGCGGATGAGTTTCAGGCTTGTTGGCGGAGGTTGGCGGGGCAGTTTCCATTGCTGTTCACGACTGAGACGAGCGTCGAGTCGTTACGGCGCACGAGCATTCAGCTCGCGGTTCGTGGACTACTTTGCGAAACCGGCCCCAGTGATGCCCACGCCACAGCGTTGATCAATTCAATTGCAGCATCACGTGCGCAGGCTTGGCGCGCCGGACTGGCGCCAAAGCCGAAGCCCTTTTCGCAGGTCGATGGGGAGGAAATGCCGCATCGCCTTCCTTTGGGGTGGTCCTGGGTTCGCCTTGGCCAGCTGGGCGTTGCCTCAACAGGCAGTACGCCGGTGACCACCCAAACCGATGCTTTTGACGGGCCGACGCCTTTCATCGGGCCGGGCCAAATCACCCCGGGCGGTGTGATCTCATCCGGAGAGAAGTCGCTGTCCGACACAGGGCTCGCCTCTTCTACTGTCGCTCGACCGGGGGATTTGCTTATGGTCTGCATCGGCGGGTCAATCGGTAAGTGCGCCATTGCTGATCGGGTGCTCGCGTTCAATCAGCAGATCAACTCTCTGTCGGTCTTCGAGGCAAGCCCACATTTCGTGTTTCTTGTCATGTGTTCCCCCGAGTTCCAGCAGGCCGTCCTGGGTGCGGCGACCGGATCGGCGACTCCGATCATCAACAGATCGAAATGGGAAGACATTCCGGTGCCTCTACCGCCGTTGGCAACCCAGCACCGCATCGTCGCCAAGGTCACCGAACTCCTCGCCCTCTGCGATCAGCTCAAAGCCAGCATCGCTGCCGCCCGCGCCAAGCACGTGCAGTTAGCCGAGGCGCTGGTGGCGCAGGCTGTGGCGGGTTGATCGCCTGACGAACCGATGAACGCGCAGCGCGTCTACATCAGCGACACCAACATCTGGATCGACTTCGGTCATGACGGATGGCTGGATGCGCTGTTTGCCGCTGCCCTTCACTTTCGTCAGCACCGATTTTGTGGTCCATGCGCTGAGTCACCCGTGCCGGCTGGCTTGAGTCTCGCTGCTACGGGCTTGCCGCCGGCCGCTGCATCGTCCGCAGCCGCACCGCCAAGGTTGGCAGATGGGCCGAAACCACGTCCCAGACCAGCCGGTTGTCCACGGAGGCGTAGCCGTGGATCAAGACGTTGCGCAGGCCAATTGCTGCCGCAAGTTCGGGCAGTTGTTCAGCAGTTGCCGGTTCCAGCTTTCGCAAGTGGTTCAAGGCCTCGCCGACGATTTCAAGCTGGCGCTCGACGGCGGAACGAAGCAATTCGTCCTGCACATAGCTTTCGAAGTCACGCCCGTTGGCGAAGCGCATGGCGCGTTCGGCCGCCTGGAGCGCATCCCACAAGTACGTGCGGGCGTCACTCGCCATACAGCGGCAGTCGCTCCGAATCGACCTGCTGGCGCAGGTAAGGATTGGCGATGGACCCGTTGGTGAGCAGGTCCACCGGTCGGGCGAACAGAATTTCCAGATCCTGTTTCAGACCGAAAAAGGACGCCGCATAGCCGCCGGGCGGAAAGTCGTCAGGCCACTCGACGAGGAAATCCAGGTCGCTGCGTTCGGGCTGGAAGTCCGCTCGCGTGGCAGAGCCGAACAGTTCCAGCTTGCGAGCGCGATGACGTTCGCAAAGCGCGGCGACTTCGCCGCGGCGTTCCTGAATGAAGCGTGGGATACCCATGCCAGGATTCAAGCCGCAGCGGCGGCTGCCGTCAAGCGTCGATGTTCGCCGCCCTCAGCGCATTCGTCTCAATGAAATCCCGCCGCGGTTCGACTTCGTCGCCCATCAGCATCGTGAACACCTTGTCGGCTTCGATGGCGTCTTCGATCTGGACGCGCAGCAGGCGGCGGACGGTGGGGTCCATCGTGGTTTCCCAGAGCTGGCTGGGGTTCATTTCGCCCAGGCCTTTGTAGCGCTGGCGGCCGACCGAGCTTTCGGCCTGCGTCATCAGCCAGGCCATGGCCTGGCGGAAGTCGCCGGCCTTGGTTTCCTTCTGGCGTTCGCCTTCGCCGCGCTTGACCAGCGCTTCGGCGGTGAGCAGGCCCTTGAAGGTACGGCCTGCGGTGGCCAGGGCTTCGTAGTCGGCGCCGTGCACGAAGTCCGGGCTGATGATGCTGGACTTGATGTTGCCGTGGTGGCGGCGGCTGATGCGCAGCAGGTGCTTGTCGCTGCGTTCGTCGAAGACGGCTTCGACTTCGGCGTCGTGCAGCGCGGCCTTGAGCGCCATCGCGCTGGTCTCGGCGGATTCGAGGTTGTCCAGGTCCAGCACCAGGCCGTCGGAGATGGCGCGCAGCGCTTCGACGTCCATCCAGGCGGACAGGCGGTTGATCACGTTGGTGGCGGTGACGTACTGGTTGGCGAGGTCGTTCAGCTGCTCGCCGTTGATAGGGGGCTGGCCGTTGGCGGGGTCGACCGCGGCGCCGTCCAGCGCGACCTTCAGCAGGTAGGCGTCCAGCTCGTGGGCGTCCTTCAGGTACTGCTCGTGCTTGCCTTGCTTGACCTTGTAGAGCGGCGGCTGGGCGATGTAGATGTGGCCGCGCTCGACCAGCTCGGGCATCTGGCGGTAGAAGAAGGTCAGCAGCAGGGTGCGGATGTGGGCGCCGTCCACGTCTGCGTCGGTCATGATGATGATGCGGTGGTAGCGCAGCTTGTCGGGGTTGAAGTCGTCCCCGCCCATGCCCTTGCCGATGCCGGTGCCGAGTGCGGTGATCAGCGTCAGGATTTCCTGGCTGGACAGCAGCTTCTCGTAGCGGGCCTTCTCGACGTTCAGGATCTTGCCGCGCAGCGGCAGGATGGCCTGGAACTTCCGGTCGCGGCCCTGCTTGGCGGAACCGCCGGCGGAGTCGCCCTCGACGATGTAGATCTCGCACATCGCCGGGTCTTTTTCCTGGCAGTCGGCCAGCTTGCCGGGCAGGCCCATGCCGTCGAGCACGCCCTTGCGGCGCGTCATTTCGCGGGCCTTGCGGGCGGCTTCGCGGGCGCGCGCGGCGTCGACAATCTTGCCGCAGATGGTCTTGGCGTCGTTCGGGTTCTCGAGCAGCCAGTCGGTGAGCAGGCGGCTGACGATGTCTTCCACCGGCGCGCGCACTTCGGACGAGACCAGCTTGTCCTTGGTCTGGCTGGAGAACTTGGGCTCGGGTACCTTGACCGAGACCACGCAGGCCAGGCCTTCGCGCATGTCGTCCCCACTCACCTCGACCTTGGCCTTCTTGGCCAGTTCGTTGTCGACGATGTACTTGTTCAGCACGCGCGTCATCGCGGCGCGCAGGCCGGTCAGGTGGGTGCCGCCGTCGCGCTGCGGGATGTTGTTGGTGAAGCAGAGCACGTTCTCGCTGAACGAGTCGTTCCACTGCATGGCCACTTCCACGCCGACGTTGGTGCCCTGGTCGCTGGTCTTGTCGCCGATGGCGTGGAAGATGTTCGGGTGCAGGGTCTTCTTGCCCTTGTTGACGAACTCGACAAAGCCCTTGACGCCGCCGGCGTAGGCGAAGTTGTCTTCCTTGTTGTTGCGCTCGTCGACCAGGCGGATCTTCACGCCGTTGTTCAGGAACGAGAGCTCGCGCAGGCGCTTGGCCAGGATCTCGTAGTGGAACTCGTTGTTCTGCTGGAAGATCTCGGTGTCCGGCAGAAAGTGCACCTCGGTGCCGCGCTTCTCGGTCTCGCCGGTGATGCGCATCGGGCTGGTCGCCATGCCATCGCGCATCTCGATCAGTGGATCCTGCGGCACGCCCTGCTTGAACTCGATGAAGTGCATCTTGCCGTCACGGCGCACGGTCAGGCGCAGCCACTTGGACAGGCCGTTGACGCAGGACACCCCAACGCCGTGCAGGCCGCCGGAGACCTTGTACGAGTTCTGGTTGAACTTGCCGCCGGCGTGCAGCTCGGTCAGCGCAATCTCGGCGGCCGAGCGCTTGGGCTCGTGCTTGTCGTCCATCTTGACGCCGGTCGGGATGCCGCGGCCGTTGTCGACCACGGAGATCGAGTTGTCGGTGTGGATGGTGACGACGATGTCGTCGCAGTAGCCGGCCAGCGCTTCGTCGATGGAGTTGTCCACCACCTCGAACACCAGGTGGTGCAGGCCGGTGCCGTCGGAGGTGTCGCCGATGTACATGCCGGGGCGCTTGCGCACGGCTTCCAGGCCTTCGAGGATCTGGATCGAATCGGAGCCATAGCCACCCGAATCCATCGCGCCGGTGGCCATGGCCTGGCCTTCGGCCGACGGCACGATGCCCTGCCTCACGCCGTCGTCGGCGGGCTTGTCCTGGGGGGCTTTTTTCGGGTCGCTCATGGCATTTTTCTCTACGCGGAGGGCTGCCAGGCTAGGTGCCTGCGACCCCCTCAGAAACAGGTTGCGGGCCGAAGGGCCCGCGGGTGTCGAATCGGTTCGGCGCCGTGCGGCGGCCTCAGATCCTCATCGGCATCACGACGTACTTGAAGCCTTCCTGCTCAGGCACGGTGATCAGTGCTGCGGAGCTGCCGTCATGCATCTCCAGCCGCACCATTTCCTGGCCCATGTTGGACAGCGCGTCCATCAGGTAGGTGACGTTGAAGCCGACCTCGATGGTCGGGCCGTCGTAGTCGATCTCCAGCTCTTCCTTGGCCTCTTCCTGCTCGGCATTGCTGGAGGCGATCTTCAGCGCACCGGGCTCGATGTTCAGGCGCACGCCCTTGAACTTCTCGCTGGTCAGGATGGCGGCGCGCTGCAGGCTGGACAACAGCGGCTGGCGACCCAGCGTGATGATGTTCTTGTGGTTCTTCGGGATCACGCGGTTGTAGTCCGGGTACTTGCCCTCGACCAGCTTGGTGACGAACTCCATGCCCGAGAACGAGAACTTGGCCTGGTTGCCGGCAAAGCGCATCTCGATGGCGGCGTCACTGTCCTTGTCGTCCTTCAGCAGGCGCATCAGCTCCAGCACCGTCTTGCGCGGCAGGATGACCTCCTGCTTGGGCAGGTCGACTTCCAGCTGCGCGGCGGCCAGCGCCAGGCGGCTGCCGTCGGTGGCCACCAGGGTCAAGGCCTTGCCTTCGGCAACGAACAGGATGCCGTTCAGGTAGTAGCGGATGTCATGCACCGCCATCGCGAAGTGCACCTGGTCGATCAGGCCCTTGAGCACCTTCTGCGGCACGCTGAAAGCCGGGCCGAAGTCGGCTGCCTCGTTGACCAGCGGGAAGTCCTCGGCCGGCAGGCTTTGCAGCGTGAAGCGGCTCTTGCCACCCTGCAGCGTCAGCTTGCTGCCGCTGGCGCTCAGCGAGACGATTTGGTCGCCCGGCATGGAGCGCAGGATGTCGATCAGCTTGCGCGCGCCGACGGTGGTGCTGAAATTGCCAGCGTCGCCACCCAGCGTGGCCGTGGTGCGGACCTGGATTTCCAGGTCGCTGGTGGTCAGCTCGATCTGATCCCCGGTCTTGCGCACCAGCACGTTGGCCAGGATGGGCAAGGTATGCCGCCGCTCGACGATGCCGGCCACCGCCTGCAATGCGCCCAGCAGTTGTTGTTGTGCGGCTTTCAGAACAATCATTGGATCCCCGTGTGAACGCGCTGACCGCGCATTTTCGCTTGTTTTTTCAACGATTTAGCCGGACAGCTACTGAGACGCTTCATAACACCGACACACAGGCCCCATGAGGCCGGCGCCGGGCCGTCCCAAGGCGGCCGAGCAACCCGCCCGGCGGGTGGGCTTGCGTGTTTCGCAAGACCGGGTGCCTCATTCATCCCTTGAGGGTTTGCTCCAGCACGTGCAGCTGCTGGTTCAATTCGGTGTTCTTCTGGCGTTCGCCGCCGATCTTGCGCACCGCGTGCAGCACGGTGGTGTGGTCGCGGCCGCCGAAGAGCTCGCCAATCTCGGGCAGGCTCTTCTGGGTCAGTTCCTTGGCCAGGTACATCGCGATCTGGCGTGGCCGCGCAATGCTGGCCGGGCGCTTCTTCGAGTACATGTCGGCGATCTTGATCTTGTAGAAGTCAGCAACCGTCTTCTGGATGTTCTCCACCGAGATCTGCCGGTTCTGGATCGACAGCAGGTCCTTCAGCGCCTCCCGTGCCAGGTGGATGGTGATGTCCTTGTGTGAGAACTTGGCATAGGCCAGCACCTTGCGCAGCGCGCCTTCGAGCTCGCGCACGTTGGCCCGCACGTTCTTGGCGACGAAAAACGCCACGTCTTCCGGCATCGGCGCGCCCTCCTGGCGCGACTTGGCCAGGAGAATCGCCACGCGCATTTCCAGCTCCGGCGGCTCGATGGCCACGGTCAGCCCGGAGTCGAAGCGGCTGGTCAGGCGCTCGTCGATGTCCACCAGTCCCTTGGGATAGGTGTCGCTGGTCATGATGATGTGTGCGCGCTTGGCCAGCAGCGCCTCGAAGGCGTTGAAGAACTCCTCCTGGGTGCGCTCCTTGCCGGCAAAGAACTGCACATCGTCGATCAGCAGCAGGTCCAGCTGGTGGTACTTGGCCTTCAGGTCGTCGAAGGTCTTGCGCTGGTAGTTCTTCACCACGTCGGAGATGAACTGCTCGGCGTGCAGGTACAAAACGCGCGCATTCGGGTTGTCGCGCAGCAACGCGTTGCCCACCGAGTGCACCAGGTGGGTCTTGCCCAGGCCCACGCCACCGTAGATGAACAACGGGTTGTACATCGCGCCCGGCGCGCCGGCCACGTGCAATGCCGCAGTGCGGGCCATCTGGTTGGCCCGGCCGGCGAC